>CASFAX010000011.1 GCA_949292945.1 uncultured Bacillota bacterium
CTCTTCAACAGTCATAGCGGTTTTTATCAACACTTTTTGTCATATATTCAATCTTTGATACAGCGACTTCATATAGCTATTTTTTCTTTTTCGGGACGTAGTCCTTAAGCTCCGGCACAGCTCCTCCCGCAGCCGCCCACAGGTACAGGCTCGCCACGCTTCCGTAAGGGCTGAACCGCCTCCTGTACTTTTTGAAGAGCTTTCTGTCTATTTTCCTGTGATGATACACCATCCTTAGACCGCGCTGTATGGCAAGGTCATCGTAGCTTAAAACGTCCGGCCTTTCCAGGCAGAACAGGAGAAGCATCTCCGCAGTCCACACTCCTACCCCTTTCAGCTTCACCAGTTCACCGATGACCTCATCGTCGGAAAGTCCTTCGATTCTGTCTATGTCGAACTCTCCCGATTTCACCTTCCGGGCAAAATCCTTTATGTATTCCGCTTTTCGAAACGATATTCCTATGGACTGAAGCTCCTCTGCAGTGGCTTCAGACACGGTTTCGACGTTTACCTCTCCCAGCTTTTCCTTCATCCTGTTCCAGATGGTGGCCTGAGCTTTGGTCGATATCTGCTGACCAACGATGTGATGAACGACGGAGGAAAAAAGATCCGTATCCACCTCCCTGTACACGTGTCCCACCTTGCCTATGATTTCGCCCAGGACTTTGTCCCTGCTCTTAAGATATTCGATTTCCTTTTCTCCGTAACTGAAGTACAATGGACTACCTCCCTGAAATGATATGGCATATGAAAGTATAACATATCCTTCTCCCCTCTTGCCATATCCAAATCTGAAAAACGCCCTGTTACAACGGCAGATCCCGGCGGCAGAAGATGATTATCCCGGTTCCATACAAAATCAGAGCCAGTGCTCCCAGCACCGCGAAATCCGCCTCAAATCCGTTGTCCTCCAGTATCTTCTCCGTATCGAATAGGGTATTTAAGGTGAAATATTTCAGATAATCAAGACTGTCCGACAGCTTGATTATAAGGCTCATGACGAAAAAGTACAGGGGAAGCCCTGCGCCCAGCAAAAGCGAGTTTCTGGAAGTGTTGAAAAGGCAGGACGCAAAGAAGCATATGCCGCTTATGGCAAAGTGGTAAAGAAATACTCCCGCGTTTAAGAGCAAAAACTTATCGACGTCAAGGGCTCCGGGCTGAAACCGCTCTGCCGCGGCTATGCCTACGCAATAAACCGTCCCCCACATAATCATCAGGGAAACAGTCAGATAAAAGGCTCCCGAAGCGGCTATCTGAGCCCTGGTAACGGGCGTGGAAAGAAAGCCTGCCATATATCCCTTATCTATCTTTTCGGCAATCAGCCGATTTCCCACCATTATTGAATACACCATCGGAAAGAGAATGGCCATGAGGGCGTAGAAAGAATTGGACATGAACCCTATCAGCGTTCCGTTGCCTGTAAGGATATTGGCAAGCACCGTTCCTTCTATGCCGATTTGAGTTTCTTCCATGACCGCCGGAGTGAACACGTTGGTCATTATAATCACAAACACGCAGAGAACGGCGGTAAAAGCCAGCAGAAATTTAAGGTTTGATCTTGCCGTCTGCTTCAGATAAGAAAAATTTATCATTTCTCATCACCTCCGTAGAATTTCATAAAGTATTCCTCCAGCGTATGTTTTTCCTCCGTAAGTGAAAGCACGCGGTGGGCGGAAAGTAGCGCGAGCAGTTCGTTTATGCAGCCGTCCGTCACGGAAACAATCAGTTCCCGCTGTTCCTTTCCTCTCACGGCGTCAGGGTACATCCGCAAAATTTCCGCGCAGCCTTCATCGTCCGCCATGATAACTCTGTATGTCTTCATCTGAGATGCCCTAAGCTCGCCGGCCGTAATCTGCCTGATTATCCGTCCGCTCTTTATCATCCCTATCCTGTCGCACGTCTTTTCCACTTCTTCAAAGATGTGAGATGAAAGAAGAATTGTCTTGCCTCTTTTCTTCTCGTTTTCAATGAGCTCTATGAGTTTGCCCTGCATCAGAGGGTCAAGCCCCGAAGAGGGCTCGTCGAGGAGGAGTATCTCGGGATCGTGCATAAATGCGGCGACAAGAGCTGTTTTCTGTTTCATGCCTTTTGACATGCTCCTGATCTTACCTTTGGGGTCGAGCTCAAAATAATCTATCAGTTTTTCCGCTGCGGAAAAGTCTTTCATTTTTCTCATAGCGGCGATGAGCTTCAGATAGCCTATGCCGGTCATGTCCCCGGGAAAGCATATTTCTCCCGGCAGGTATCCGATTTTCTTCTGTATGCGGCTGCGGTTTTTCCAGCAATCCATCCCCTGAACGCTCACGCTGCCATGCCGCGGTCTGATAAAGCCCATCAGATGTCTCATGGTGGTGGTCTTTCCTGCTCCGTTAGGCCCCAGGTATCCGAAAGCCTCTCCCCGGCCGACAGTCAGGCAGATGTCAAATACACCTTTTCCGTTTCCGTAATCTCTGGTGAGATTTCTTATATCTATCTCCTTCACCTTTCGTCCTCCTTTTCGCACAAGCCCCTTTAGCGTCTGTGTCCACATAAAAATTATATGGGCGGCTGCCGGGAGCTTTCAAGCGACAATCCTGTGCAAACTGTCCATTTTATGATAGAATACGAAGAAAGAAAGGAGCTTTTATGCCAACTCAGAAGTCATGCTCTGCCAGCGAAACCGCGTTCATCACCGCTTTCTGGCAGCTATACAGAAAAGAACCCACGGAAAAAATCCCGGTCAGCCGTATCTGCCGGGCTGTCGGGTATAACAGGTCTACTTTTTATAATCATTTTCGGGATATTTACGATCTGAGAGACAGGGCTGTCGCTCTGCTGCTTGCTCCTGTGCGGGAGCAGATTTTCGCGCTCACAGACGTTACGGAGCTTTTTTCGGAAGATACCGCCCGCAGAATTATCATGCCCTATTTTCTCTCGCAGAATGACCGCATCGAGCCGGTATTTAAAAGACGTGACGAATACGTTATAGGAGAGCAGATCAAAGCCAATTTTTACGACCTCATTACTTCCCGAATGCCTGCCGGAAAGCAAAGCTCCGGTGCATCGGAAGAACTCGATATGCTTCTCGAATATCAGATTTCCGCCGCTTTAGGGCTTATCGGTCAGTGGTACCGCGGCGGCTGCCGGCTCCCCGGCGAAGTTATCATGAGCAGATTATTCGAGATTTCTGCCAAAGGCGTCTTCAACTCTATGAAAGAAAGTCTCGATAAGCTCCGAGACTGAGGCCGGCATGTTTTCTTCCGTTCCGGCCGCCAGTTTTTCCTTTTTGCCTTTGGGCAGCTTTTTTATCGCGCTTTCAAGCCTCAGCGCGTCGCCTTTTTCTTTGCAGCTCCAGGCGGCCTCTATTCTGACGGCGCCCCTGCTCCTCGTATATTTGGCGCCTTTTCCGTTTCTGTGTTCCTCAAACCGACGCGCAATGTCTGTGGTGATTCCCGTGTAAAGAGAGCCGTCTTCGCATCTGAGCATGTATACGTAATACATCATATCCTGCCTTCTCTTCTCAGGTATTCCAGAAAACCGCGACAGCCTTTGTCTATGTCTTTAAAGGTTTCGTCAAAATCGCCAGTGTACCAGGGATCGGCTACATCTCTGTCTTCTCCGGCATATTCCATCAGCTTATGTATCTTATTTCCCGGGTCTTGCGGGATGATACGGCTAAGTCCTCTTCTGTTCTCCTCATCCATAATTATGAGATAGTCGAAATTGTCGTAATCAGCCTTTGTCACCTGTCTCGCCCTGCGCCGGCAGTACGGTATTCCTTCCCTTTCCAGGATGCCCCTGGTTCCTCTGTGAATGTCATTTCCTATTTCCTCCCGGCTGGTCGCGGCGGAAGCAATTTCAAATCCCTCGGCCATGCCGTGGCGCGCCGTCATATCTTTAAACAGAAACTCGGCCATCGGCGAGCGGCAGATGTTGCCGTGGCAAACAAATAATATTCTAATCATCTATTTAAAACTCCTTGAAAATACTGTATTTCCTTGATTTATCGGTACTTTCCTTGCTTCTTCATTTTTCTTTTGCGTCGTAGTAACCTATGTGCGTGTAGGTATTCAAGGCTACTAATATTAACAATTACATTTTAACTCATACTATTTTGTCAAATAAGTCTTTCTGAATCAAAGATTGATTGTCATAATATACTCATTGTCATTCTCATCGACAATCGTAAAACCGACATTTTGATATAACTTTACTGCATGATTTTCTTTTTGAACAGAAAGAGAAGCTTTTGCATATCCGTTTTTTTTAAGCCAGGACAACATACATTTCATTAAATCTGTACCTATCCCTAATCCACGATATTCTTTTATGACAGAAATAGCAAAAGATGGTGTTTTATCATCAATATGTCCGTAATCATTCATTATTCTTACCCATACAGCACCTACAATACGGTCTTTTACTTCAGCTACAATCGCTTTATCGCTAATATCTGTTCCAAAATTTTTTTATCAATAAGCAATCCTAAAATAATCCAAATACGCTCTGTATTTATCCTGTGCGGTCAGGCAGGTATCTGTCAGATAGCCTTTTTCATTGTCCCACTCCTTCAATCCTCTATAGTAGAACATCTTCAGATTATCCTCAATAATAAATGGAACGATGTTATATTTCAGACATTCTTTGAACATAATCAGCCTGCCAACACGACCGTTACCGTCCTGAAACGGATGGATTCGCTCAAATTTTACATGGAAATTCAGGATATCCTCAAAGGTCTTTTCTTCTTTTGCATTGTACTCTGTCAGCAATACTTTCATCTTACCGGCAACTTCTTCAGGTAGAGCAGTATCCATGCCGCCCACCTCATTAGGCATTTTTTTATAATCCCCCACTGCAAACCAGTCTTTTCTGGAATCGCTGGTTCCGCTTTTCAAAGTCAGATGAAGCTCCTTGATAAACTTCTCAGTCAAAGCTGCCTTTGCACGGTCGATAATCATATCAATACATCGAAAATGATTTACGGTTTCAATCACATCGTCTACGTTGAGAACTTCATTTTCCACGCCGATGGTATTGGTTTCAAAAATATATCTGGTCTGTTCATGCGTCAGACGACTTCCCTCAATATGGTTTGAGTTATACGTTAAATCAATTTGTGTTTTATGGTAAATACCGCCGGAATATTTACTTGCTTTTTGTTCCTGCAAAATATCCAGCAGTGTGGGTGGGTGTTCTTTCTTTTTGTTGGAACGCTCTGGTTTTTCGGCATTCTCCGGAATATTCCAGGTCTTTCCGGTAAGAAAAGCACCTTGCACACGCCCGTGAGCACAGTAATTTCTTACGCTGCGCTCCGATATATTCCATTTTTTTGCTATTTCAGCAACTGAAAGGTATCGCATCTGCTTTCCTCTGTTATCAATCGAATCTAATACTATATGAATCTACATTTTAGTATATCACACTATCGGCAATAAATCTAACAAGGTTCTACATTTCACAATATATTTTTGCCGTTTCGGAAGCTTCAATTATCACAGTGTAAAAATCGAATTTCACAGATAAGTGAAACCCCGTTCTCTGTGCCTGCTCATTGACATCTGCAAAATAAGTCCAGAGCTGACAATTTAAAATCAAATCATGATACAGCATCGGATTACTTTATTCAAAATTCCTTGAAAATACTGTATTTCCTTGATTTATCGGTACTTTCCTTTCTTCTTCATTTTCTCTTTTGTCAGGGACACCAGCTCTGCGGCACGAGTGATATTTTATCCCCGCGCTGCGGTCAAATAATACCGTAAGACTCGAAGCTACATTGACATATTCACCTTAGAATTTCTGCTTTGGAACAAACTCAATTTTTAAAACCATTCCCATCCCATCCGCTAATCGCTTCAGCAAATGAATCGTCGGATTCCTAGTTCCGTTTTCAAGCTTACTGATATCCGCCTGGTTAATTCCGGTGCGTTCGGCAAGCTCCTTTTGAGTTAAATTTTGAGAAGTCCTGGCCTCAATAATAGCCTTTATTACATCAAACTCAGGCTGAAGAGCTTCATACTCCTTGGCGAATTCCTCACTTTTCATTTGCTCATTTTTAAACTGTTTTAATGTTTTCATATTCTCTCCATCCTCTCTCTATATTTAGCTCTAAACTCTTTTGCAGTTTTTATTTGCTCTGACAGTATCTTCAAAGATACCATCATCGAGATGTTTACTGTACGGTTCTCGAAGTTGATTCCCATACTCTTCCAGAAGTTCCAACAATCCTATCATTTTCGCTCTCATTTTTATATCAAGTGATAGTAAAAAATCCTCCACCGGACGACTGCCATCTTCTTTTTCAAAAAATATAATTTCAAATTTCGTCATTGACTTTTCCCTTTTTAATTATATGGTATATATACCATATTGTCAATTTTATCTTTCTTCTTCCGCCATGATGCCATACAATTCCGGTCTGCGGTTGACTTTCCCCCATACCTCCCTTTGCCTGTACTCCCGCAGCATGTCTACATCGAGAGTTGCCACATAGATTCCCTCCTCGCAGCCTGCTTCGAACACGCATGTATCCCGCGAACCACTGATTCCCGGCATGTATACGACGCCGTCAAACAGAGTTGAATGTCCGTTGCAGTCAGGATGAGGCGACGGATAATTGCATGTTGCAATAGCCAGCATGTTTTCGTATGCCCTGCCGCGCAGCTGGGACAGGCGGTTTATTTCCATCGGGCAGGCGTTGGGAACCAAAATCAGCTCTGTCCCCTGAAGCATCATTATCCTCGCGCTTTCGGGAAATTCCCTGTCGTAACATATCATGGCTCCGACCTTTATATTGCCCTTTCCAGTTTCCAGAGTCTCAGAGAAAAAGCGGTCTCCGGCATCGAGAACGCCTTCGTCATCCTCTTCACCGAAATCGCATATGTGAACTTTGGAATATTTAAATACCAGGTTTCCATGCCTATCAAAGAGACATACCGTATTCTTCGGTTTTGGCTCATGTTTTTCCAGCAAAGTAACGGCGATTGCCATCTCAAGCTCCGCCGCAAGTTCGGAGTAAGCCCTTACAAATGGGCTATCTGCCGTAATCGCAGTGCGCTCCAGCACATCTTTATCGTGAGAAAACCTGTATCCTGTACTCCACATTTCGGGAAACAGCGCAATATCGGCTCCCTTTTCCTTTGCCCTTCGGCAGGCTATTATTCCCTTGTTCATATTTTCCGTCAAGCTCCCCTCAGGAAGCAGCTGAAGAAATGCAATATTAAGTTTCATAACTATCTCCATGGTATCGCGATATCTATAGATATATGCCAATGAATATTCCTCGAACGAACTTAAAGCCCCGCTCAGCTACATCTTACCACAACGAGAAGCTAAAGTCACTCGCCCCTGCTGCTAACCGAAGTTGACAAAAGCCGAAAAAAATTTACGGCGTGCATCCCCTGCAAACGCTAAATAGTTACGATGAGGTAACCACGTTACAAAATTGTGCGTACTTGTGGGGCATCAAATAATCCGTAAAATGATAATTACAGAGAGCAAAGGCACTCTGAATACTAAGCATGCCGTAATAAAGCGAGGAGGTAACGTTTAATGATTTCAAAGATAAAAATTTTCGAATCTGCCGAAGGTTACCAGGAACAGATAGAGAAATTGAAAAACGCCCTTGAAGCTGCCGATGCGATTATCGTTGGAGCCGGCTCAGGCCTTTCCACTTCGGCCGGTTTTACCTATACCGGCGAAAGATTTCTGAAGTATTTCCGGGATTTTGCCGAGAAGTATTCAATCAGGGACATGTATTCCGGCGGCTTTTATCCTTTTGACAGTCCGGAAGAACATTGGGCTTACTGGAGCAGATACATCTACATCAATCGGTATATGAATGCTCCGAAGCCGGTGTACAGCGACCTTTTAAAGCTGTTGCAGGACAAAGACTACTTCGTTTTGACCACCAATGTGGATCACCAGTTTCAGAAAGCAGGCTTTGATAAAAAGCGTCTGTTCTACACCCAGGGGGACTACGGCCTTTGGCAGTGCAGCGTGCCATGCCACACCAAAACCTATAACAATGAGACTGTCGTCCGCAAAATGGTGACGGCCCAGGGTTTCGCCTTTGCCGAAGATGGCGATCTCTACGTGCCGGATGGAACAGAACTTAAAATGGAAGTTCCTTCCGAGCTCATTCCCTACTGTCCGAAGTGTGGAAAACCTATGAGTATGAACCTGCGCTCAGACGATACCTTTGTCGAGGATACAGGTTGGCATGAAGCAGCCGGGCGGTATTCTGATTTTCTCCGCAGGCATCAAAACATGAAAGTCCTCCTTCTGGAGGTTGGGGTCGGCTACAACACCCCCGCCATAGTAAAGTACAGTTTCTGGCGCATGACGTATCAGAATCCGAAGGCGATGTATGCCTGCATCAATTACGGTGAATCCTATGCACCTGATGAAATAAAAAAGAAGTCAATTTGTATCGACGGCGATGTGGGGGAGATTCTTAGTAAGCTTCAATCCACATAGATATTTTGGCCAAACGAAAATCACAATTTAGTTTGGCCGGATATTCCGTATCCCCGTGCAAACCCGCCATTTAAAATTCACAAATATGTGCTATACTTAAGCAATATAGATAACATACATTACATGGAGTAGGGATATGGCAGAATACATGCTTGATTTTTTGGAGAAAGAAGAACAGATAGATCCGGAACTTGTCAGAGGTATAGAGGAGTTCAGGGATAAACACAAATTACGGGAAGAAATGGAAAAGAGGGTTCCTCATCCCAGGTTTAAATACTACGGAAAGGAAATATGGGGGGAAGCTGTGGCTGCGCTGCTCTGCGGCAAAAATCTCCTCCTGGCAGGAGGAAAGGCAACGGGAAAAAATGTCCTTGCGGAAAATCTCGCTCTGGCCTTTCAAAGGCCTGCGTGGAATATTTCCTTTCACGTCAATATGGACGCATCCAGTCTTATAGGAATGGATACCTTCAAGGATGGAGAAGTTACCTTCAGACCCGGCCCCGTATTTCAGTGTGCCGGGGAAGGCGGTTTCGGCATACTCGATGAGATTAACATGGCCAAAAACGAGGCCCTGGCTGTACTCCACGAAGTTCTCGATTACAGACGTTCCATAGATGTTCCCGGGTATGACAGAATAGAAATGTCGGAAGCCACCAGGTTCATAGCCACTATGAATTACGGATACGCAGGAACCAGGGAACTTAATGAAGCCCTGACCTCCAGATTTGCAGTTATACAGATGCCGACCATTACGCCTGATAATCTTGAAAGGCTTTTGAATGTAAACTTCCCGACGCTGAAGAAGAAGTACAGGAACCAGTTCGGTCAGCTTTTCTTTGAACTTCAGAAAAAGTGTGAAAGCGCCGAGATTTCCACTAAGGCTCTGGATCTGAGGGGAATGCTGGATGCTTTGGATCTCATTCAAAAAGGTATACCTGCAGGTGCAGCCATCGACATGGGAATCACCAATAAAGCGTTCGATGATTACGAACAGGGACTTATAAGGGATGTTATCGCTCTCAGGATACCGGCTAAACTGACGCGCAGGGATATCTTCGAGGAGTAGACAAAATGCTGACTAAACACTACACGAAAGCTCAGCGCCAGGCATTAAATCAGATTTGGAACAGCGCCGGCACCTATGGCTTCGAGCCAATGTTCATGGCCATCGATTCAAAGGGAATGCCGGACATTTACATGAATACCGTAATCGGCCTGGTATCAAAATGGTATGGAGAGGAAATGACAAAAGACCTCTTCGGCAGGTGGGCAGGAGATCACAGGCAGGCCATGCTTGACGATCTTGCGTGGATGGCGCTGGAAAATGCAGCGTATCTGAAAGAAGTGGGCGGCCGTCCGGCCCTTAAGGAAGCCCGACGGGCGCATGCGGAAAACTTTTTTGCTCAGGAGTACCAGATCTCACGCCAGGAATGGATGGCTAAAAATCAGCTTGTATACGCGATTCAGTCAGCCCGCTGGAAAACGGTGCTTGGAAAGCACAAGCCCGTTATGACTCCATATGAGAAAAACCTCTATAACGATCTGACTCCCGTTCATGACGAGGATAAGGATGAACTGGAAAAATCCATATTGGATACGTTTAAAAAGTACGCCCTGTTCTCCGGTGAGGTCAAAAACCGGGGAAATAAGATAATCCACTTCGATGGCAAATGGGCCTCCGTGCTCACAAAATTCATGCCTACTGGGATGGTTCATACTGATACACTCTCTGCTGGGCATACGGCGGGAATCCGGGCAAACGAGGCAAAAGGTGTTGTCAAAGCTATTCGCCGCTCTGTGGTAAAGCTTAATGAAAATCCGGAAGAAGACAGAAAATACATAGAGGGGTGTTTCGGTAAATCCATGTATCCTCCTGATGAAATGGCCGCTATAGACAGGCAGCTCTGTACAGGAGATCACTACGGATGCCACCTTTGGTTTACCGCAGGCGCACCTTCAGAAGAAAAAAACAGGAATCTGCATGTCAACGAGGAATCCGCTTTGCAGGCCAGGAGAAACAGGGAAGAATACGCAAAGAACATCACCCTGTACAGAAGCTCCATACTTCGTCTGACAGAACAGATTCACAACTGCATTCAGGTACACAGCCAGATGGAAACGGAAGGCGCCAGAAGCGGAAAACTGGACATATCCAGAGTCTGGCGGGCGGAAGTTCTGGGAGATGGACGGGTGTTCAGTCGTCAGTTTCCGGCAGATAAACCGGGTTTTTCCGTGGATATTTTGCTTGACGCATCGGCTTCCAGGATGAAATCCCAGGAGACTATAGCCGCTCAGGGCTACATATTGGCTGAAAGCCTCAGAATGTGCAAAGTACCTGTCAGAGTTACAGGATTCTGCAGCCTGAGAGGATATACCGTACTGAGAATATTTAAAACGTTTCAGGATAAAAACGGAGGATCCAGGATATTCGATTACTTTGCTTCAGGCTGGAACAGAGACGGGCTGGCCCTGAGAGGCGCGGGAGAACTGCTGAAGAATACTCCTGCAGAGAGGAAACTCCTTCTCGTGCTGACCGACGCATCTCCTAATGACATTCACAGGATACCTCCGGGAAATGATCACCCTTTAGGCTGCGATTACTCAGGAAAAGCTGCGGTGGAAGATGCAGCCAGGGAAGTCAGAGCGCTTAAAAAGGAAAACGTGAGAGTTGGCGCCATATTTACCGGTGAAAACATGGACGTACCTGCTGCTGAAGAAATATACGGAAAAAACATGGCCAGAATCAGCACCATGGATCAGCTATCAGGCGCGGCCGGAGCTCTCATAAGAAAAGAAATACAGGAACTTACCGGCTGAGCTTCAGCTCATACCTTATCTCAATGGAAAATACTCCGCCCTGAAGGGCAGCTGAAATTCTGCCGCCGGTCTTTTCCACCAGGTCTTTTGCTATGGAAAGGCCAAGGCCGGTGGACGATGTGCTTCTGGCTGAGTCTGCCTTGTAGAAGCGGTCGAAGACTCTGGAAGCGTCTATGTTTTCAGGGACTTCTACCGTATTTGCGCAGACGAAAACGCCCCATGACCTTTCGCCGTCGTTTTCACGTTTAAGGGTCATGGAGATTCTGCCTTTTCCGTGTTCCAGGGCGTTCTTTATTATGTTCTGCAAAGCTCTTGCCAGGGCTTCCGAATTGCCAGACGTTACGAGCCTGTCGTCGCAGAAGTTTACGCCGGCTTTGATGCCTCTCTTCTGAAATTCATCGTAAAATGAGAACACCGTGTCGAAGACGCATCTTCCGAAGTCCGTCTCCTCCAGAGGGATTTCGTAGCTCTCGCTCTGAAGCTTTGCGTACATGAAAAGCTCTTCCAGGATAGCGTTAAGGCTTTCCAGTCTCAGCTTTATCACTGCGATGTAATGCAGGCGCTCTTCTTCCGTTTCCGCCTCGGTCAAAAGCTGAAAATATCCGTCCATGGAAGTCAGCGGCGTCCTTATATCGTGAGAAAGGCTGGCAATGGTATCCTTTAGTTCCTGTTCCCTTTCCCTCGTTTCCTTTTCAGTGGCCCTGGACTTTTCCACAGCGGCATTTATCCCGTCTATGAGGCGGCCCATTTCGGGCAGGGCCACCTGCTCCGTAATCCTCATGGAGGTGCTGTGCCCGTTCATGAATTCCAGCTGGCTGTTTATTCTCCTTATCTGCCTGAAATAGGCAGTCGCTGCGGCAATCCCTGCCGCAGCTGTAAGTCCCAAAGCTATCGAAACGATTATCCAGATATTCATCCCCTGCTTCTCCCTCTTCTCCGGGTTTTTCCTTCCGGCCTGCTTTCTACCTTATATCTCTCTTCCTCATGAAGAATGCGGCAAGTCCCGTAAACAGAACTGTGAAAACTGCCGCCGTCACAAAGGCTCTCACCATATCGCCGTCTGCCGAAGCTACTCCCGTAGCCGTAATGTTGTTTTCTATGACGTATTTCGTTATATCAAAGTCCTTCAGGCTGTCCACTCCTGAAATGCCTCTGTTTATCAGGGCATATATTATAGTGGTCATGCCCGTTGCTATTATCATCCCTGCCGTAATGGAAAGAGCGCTGCTTCTTGTAAGCTGGCACAGGAAGAACATTATCATCGCAAACCCCAGATGAAGAAGGTACTGCACTGCGGAAAACTTCACGAATGCCGAAAAATCTCCCATGTAAAAGCCTTCTCCCCAGAATACCTTCCCGCAGATTAAAATCGTCAGAATGAAGGTAATCATCATCAGCAGCACCTGAAATGCCACTACCAGAGCCTCTGCTATCACCAGCTTTTCACGTTTCGGAAACAGCCCCGCTATGTTCTTTATATACCCGTTTTTCTGCTTTGCGTTTACAAAGAGAACTGTAAATACGGTGATGAATATGAGAAGGATTCTGCTCTCCACCTGGCTTGAAACCATGGATCCTGCCTCGACTTTTCCCGAGGCCCACTCTTCATCGGGAACTACGGCGATGCTTCCCGGTTCCACTTCTCCTGAGATCATGTCGTCTACGTAAGTGCCTGTCTCCATCTCCTGCTTCATAGTCTCTATATCGTAATCCGTCATCTTTGTCGCAAATATCCCGATTCCGATTACGAAAATCAGTATCACCCACGTCACCTTCGAATGGGCGAGTCTGTATAAATCCATCTTTATGAGATTAAACATTTTTTGCACCTCCTGTAAGGCTGAGATAGTAGTCTTCGAGTCCTTCGTTTCTCACGGTAATTCCGAGAGTCTTTACTCCCGCCTGAGCCAGAGCCATGGTTATGTCGCCGCTGCCGTCAAGCCTTTCGAATATGTTGACGGTGGACGCATCCGTAACCTTGTAGTTTTCTATTCCCATGGAATCGAGAACTGCGCAGGCTCTCGCCGTATCGTCGGTCTTAAGCTCTATCCTTTCGCTGCACTCTGCCAGAAGTTCCTCCCTCGTCATCTCCCTTATGAGAACGCCGTCGTTTATTATGCCGTAGCTGGTGGATATCTTGGAAAGCTCCTCCAGAATGTGACTGGAGATGATAAACGTCATGTCTCTCTCCCTGTTCAGCCTTTCGATGGTTTCCCTGACCTCAGCTATTCCCTGAGGGTCAAGGCCGTTAATGGGCTCATCCAGTATGACTATGTCCGGGCTTCCTATGAGGGCCATGGCTATACCCAGCCTCTGCTTCATTCCCATGGAGAAGTTCTTGACCTTCTTCCTTCCGGTGTCCGAAAGCCCTACCAGTTTTAAGAGGTTTGCCGCCTCTTTTTTGTCTCTCACTCCCATGGCTATACTCTTCATCTTCATGTTTTCATAAGCCGTCATATTGGGGTATATTCCGGTATTTTCGATGAGAGCCCCTATTCTCTGCATGTACATCTCGCTGCCCGTACCCCTTTGTCCGAACACGGAAAAATCTCCCTCCGAAGGCTTTGAAAGACCTGTAATCATCTTCATGACCGAAGTCTTTCCGGCGCCGTTTCTTCCTATGAGGCCGTATATGTCTCCCCGGCGCACGTGAAGGCTCACGGAATCCACAGCCTTATGCCTGCCGTACACCTTTGTCAGATTTCGCGTTTCAAGTATGTACTCCATTTTCTTCTCTCCTTTCCTTTGACACCTGCTATTATACGAGCCGGTCTTTAATTAAACGCCAAGCAATGTTAAAGAAAGGTTAAAGATAAAAAGCGTCCCTGTCAGACGCTCTGCTTAGCCATGCGAAAACCTATGCCCCACACAGTCTCAATGTATTCATCTTCCGTATATTTCTTCAGCTTCTTTCTTATGTTGCTGATGTGGACGTTTATGGTCTTGTCCTCGCCTATGTAGTATTCGTCCCAGGCGTAATCGTAAATTTCCTGCTTGGAGTAAACCTTTGAAGGATTCGAC
Organism: uncultured Bacillota bacterium; assembly: GCA_949292945.1. Taxonomy (GTDB): domain Bacteria; phylum Bacillota; class Clostridia; order Peptostreptococcales; family Anaerovoracaceae; genus Avanaerovorax. Next base: position 14,299 of record CASFAX010000011.1, read on the forward strand.
ATGAGAAGCTCCAGGATTTTAAACTCCTGCTTCGTAAGGGGAATTTCGTTTCCCGAAATGTCCGCGGCAAAGCTTTCCTCGTTCAGGGAAAGGTCTCCGTACTTAAGCCTCGTGCCCGTGTGCCCGGCCGGGCTTTTCTTTCTTATCTGAACTGCTGCTCTTGCTATGAGCTCCCTTATCTCAAAGGGTTTTGTCAGGTAATCGTCGGCTCCGCTTTCCAGAAGTCCCACTTTGCTGTCTATGCTGTCTTTGGCCGAAACCACTATGACGGGTATGTCCTGCTTTTCCTTAAGCTTCGGCAAAAGCTGCTCTCCTGCCATGCCCGGAAGCATCAGATCCATCACCGCAAGGTCAAAGGCTTCGCCGCCCGCCCAGAGGAGTCCCTCCGTTCCGGAAAAAGCCTGAACGCAGGTGTACCCTGCCTTCGTAAAGGCTTCTCTCATCATGTTGTTAATTTCAGCGTCGTCCTCGATTATGAGTATCCTTTCCATAGCCACCCTATTTCAATACTTTCATGAACTCTCTTACTCTCTCGCCTGCATCCTCTGCGCCAAAGACTGCCGAACCTGCAACGAGAATATCGCAGCCTGCGTCTTTAAGCATTACGGCGTTTTCAAGGTTCACGCCTCCGTCTACCTCTATGACGTAGCCGCAGGCCTTTTCTTCCCTTATCTTCGCCAGCTCCCTTATCTTATCGTAAGATGCCGGAATGAAGCTCTGACCGCCGAAGCCCGGATTTACGCTCATTACGAGAATCAGGTCGCAGTCAGGAAGTATGCACTGAAGAGCTGAAACCGGCGTTGCCGGGTTTATGGCAACTCCCGCCTTTACTCCGTGAGACCTTATGAGCTGAATCGTCCTGTGAAGGTGAACGCAGGCCTCCTGATGAACGACGATGTACTCAGTCTTGTCCGTTACGAAGTCCCCTATGTACCTGTCGGGCTCCTCTATCATCAGGTGAACGTCGTAAGGGGCGGTCTCGTAACCGTCAAGGGACTTCATCACTCCTGCCCCGAAGGATATGTTGGGAACGAAGTGTCCGTCCATAACGTCTATGTGAAGGTATGCCGCTCCGTTTTCGCTTACCTTAACCGCATCCTCGCCAAGTCTTGCAAAATCCGCCGATAAAAGGGACGGCGCCAGTTTTGCCATGTCTTTCCTCCCTGTATTTAAAAAACTTCAAAGTTAACTAATAGGCTCTATCAGTATTTCTTTCTCTTTCTCAGCTCCTCCACGCCGGCTCTGTATGACCGGTACCTAAGCGGGCTGATGGTGCCTTCCTCTACCTCTTCCCTGACCCGGCACCCCGGTTCTTCCAGGTGCATGCAGTCGTCAAACCTGCAGCCGTAAGAGGCCTTAAATATCTCCGGATAGTATTCCGAAAGCTCTCTTTCGTCCATATCCGGAATGTCAAAGGATGTAAATCCCGGAGTGTCGAACACCATTCCGCCAAAGGCTTCAAAGAGCTCCACGTGTCTGGTAGTGTGCCTTCCTCTGTCGGTCTTTTGACTGATTCTGCCGGTTTCCATGGCTGCCTCGGGAACCAGCCTGTTTATTATGGTGGATTTCCCCACTCCCGACGGCCCCGCAAAGGCGACGGAGCAGCCTTCCATGTATTTTTCCAGTTTCTCAATGCCCTGGCCTGTCCTTCCGCTGACGGTTACCACAGGGTAAAGAGGCTCGTATACTTCCTTAAGCTGTGACAGGATACCTTCGTCTGCTTCATCTATCTTATTTATGCAGATGACAGCTCCGGCTCCCGCCTTTTCAGCCGTTACCAGAAACCTGTCTATTATTCCGAAGTCGGGGGCAGGCTTTGACGCGGTGACTACCGTTATAAACCTGTCTACGTTAGAAACGGGAGGACGTATGAATGAGTTCTTCCTCGGATGTACCGATTCTATGACCGAATCTCCGTCGTCCCTGACCTGAAGCTCCACTATGTCACCGACAGCCAGTATGAATCTGTCCTTTTTGAATTTTCCCCGGCCTTTTGCCTGAAATACGCCGTCAGCGGTCTTTACATAGTAAAAACCGCCGATGCCTTTAATTATTATTCCCGTCATAACAGTTCTTCCTAAGCCGTGGCTGAAGAGTCGCCGCCTGAAGGTTCACCTGAGCCGGAATCTCCTCCGGTCTCACCGCCGTTTCCAGAGTCGCCGCCGGTTTCGCCGCCGTCTCCTCCGGTTCCTGTGGATGGCGACTTGGCTATGACTATGTCAACCGTAGTTCCTTCTTCAAGCTCAGTACCCTCCGGATACTGCTGCTCCATTATGGTTCCCGGCTCGTAGAGGTTGCTTTCCGCATACTTAGGTATGCCCAGAACAAGACCCTGATCCGCAAGGGCTGTTTCGGCCTGATCCACGGTCAGTCCCAGAAGACGAGGCACCTTAGGGTTCTCCTTGCCCTGGCTGACTACTATGTTTACAGGTGTGTCCTTATCCGCACTGGTTCCCGGACCCGGATCCTGATCCATTATATATCCCTCTTCGTACTCGCTGCTGCTGTTCTCGCTTACGGTTCCGAGGGTAAATCCGTATTCCTCCAGAGTCTCACGTATGGAGGATTCGTCGTACTTTTCTCCTACCAGGTTAGGAACCAGACTGCCTTCTGAGCTTACGCTTATGTCGACGGTTACCGTCGAACCTTCCTTAACCTTCACCCCTTCCTTAGGCGACTGGGATACGACTACTCCGGGATCCTTTTCATCGGTTTCCACTTCCTCGCCCATCTCTATCTTAAGGCCTGCGGCTTCAAGTTCATCCTTTGCCTCCTCGTATGTCATGTCGAGGACGCTAGGAATTTCCACATCGGCCTTTCCTCCGATAAATCCGAGAGCATAGAGCGCCCCGAAAACAGCGGCAATCAATACCACCGCGGCTGCGATGCCGATTGCGGCTTTTTTGCCCTTGCCGCCTTTGCCGCCTCCCTCGGAGGAAGCCTTCTTTGACTGCTTTTTCTGCGACTTTCCGGACTCTCCCACGATCTTCGCAAGTTCTTCGTCGTTATTTTCTTCCGTTCTCACCGGAATGTTCACCATCGTAGGGCTCTTGCCCGCTCCGGCAAAAACGCTGTCCCCTACGCGGCTGGAGATAAACTCCAGATTGCTTAAATCCGCAAGCATTTCGTCTGCCGTAGCATATCTGTTGGACTGGTATTTATCGGTAGCCTTCATGACTATCTGTTCCAGAGCCGGAGGAATTCCCGAGACTATCTTTGAAGGAGGTGTAATCTCGTTGTTTATGTGCATCAGAGCCACCTGAACCGGGTTGTCCCCGTCAAAAGGCACTCTTCCCGTAAGCATCTCGTAGAGAACTATTCCCAGGGAGTAGATGTCGGAACGCTCGTCCACGTACGAACCTCTCGCCTGCTCCGGCGAAAAGTAGTGAACGGATCCTATTATCTTGCTGGTTTCAGCGACCATGGTGGAGCTTGACACGGCTCTTGCTATACCGAAGTCGGTAAGCTTTGCAATACCGTCGGTAGTTATCATGATGTTGTGTGGCTTTACGTCCCTGTGGATGATATTGTGTTTATGAGCAAGGCTTAAAGCCGAAGCCACCTGCTTCGTTATCTCTATGGCCGTCTTGTAGTTCAGAGGACCTTTTTCGGCAATTATGTCGCTTAAAGGTCTTCCGTCCACCAGCTCCATGACTATAAAGTGGATGCTCCCTTCAGCTCCCACGTCGTAAACGCCTACGATATTGGGATGCTGAAGTCCCGCAGCCGCCTGAGACTCCCTGTTGAAGCTTTCTATAAACTGGGCGTCCTTTGTAAACTCCGGTCTGAGAATCTTTATAGCTATATATCTGTTGAGAAGTCTGTCCCTTCCCTTATATACGACTGCCATGCCGCCTTCGCCGATTTTTTCAACCAGCTCGTATCTGCCTGCAAGTAGTTTACTCATATATATCTTCCTCCGTAATCCTGATACATATAGCAGTGATGTTATCGCTGCCTCCGTTTAAGTTGGCTGTCTCCACCAGCTCCGCGCATATGTCGGACATGGATTCGTCCTTTTTAAGATGCGCTATGAGCTCAGGTTCCGTAACCTCCGAATACAGCCCGTCTGTACATATCAGAATGATGTCTCCTTTTTTGATTCTGACGGTGAAAAAATCCGCCTCCACCAGGTCGTCGGCTCCGATGGCTCTGGTGATCATGTTCTTGTCGTCCCTTTCCATAGCCTCGGCTCTGGTGATGATTCCGGCCTTTACCAGAGTGTTCACATAGGTGTGATCCTCTGTAATCTGCTCCAGATTATCGTCCCTCAGAATGTATGCCCGGCTGTCTCCAACGTTTACTATGTATATGGAATTGTCTCTGTTATACGGGACAAAGGCTGCAACTACCGTAGTCGCCATTCCCCTGTTTTTCGCGTGCCATCTGGCCACATCCCTTACCCGGCTGTTGGCATCGGAAATACATTCGAGAAAGTATTCCCTGATTTCGTCCTCTGTCTTAAGATCCTCCACAGGATGATCTTCGACAAAGCTTGCAACGGCATTTACCGTGGTTCTGCTGGCAATCTCTCCCGAGCGGTTTCCTCCCACGCCGTCGGCAACTATGAACACCCGGTCCTTCTTCATGACGAAGAAAGCGTCTTCGTTATTGCTCCTCCTGATACCTTTGTCGGTTTTAAACCCTACTTCCACCGGAAGCTTCTCCTTTCGTCAAATACGTTATATTCTCTTTCTCATGAGAGCCATGAAAAATCCGTCCGGGCCGTCCTTTTCCGGAAGCAGCTGCTTCGTGTCAACCAGCTCAAACTCCCTGCTCTTCCGTAGGAACTCCCCTACCACGTCGGCATTTTCAAGCCTGTTTAAAGTGCAGGTGCTGTATAAAAGCTTTCCGCCCGTCTTAACGTAGGCCGAAGCGCTTTTTAGAATTCTGAGCTGCTTTTGGGCCAGAGACTTTCCCCTGTCGGCTACGTCTCTCAGCTTTATCTCCGGTTTTCTCCTGACTACTCCAAGGCCTGTGCAAGGCACGTCGGCGAGGACGCAGTCCCCTTTTCCCCTCAGGTCTTCTCTTATCCTTTCGCTGTCAAAGACTGATGACCTGATTATATCTATGCCCAGCCTCTGGGCTCCCTTATCTATTAAATCTATCTTATGGTGATGAATGTCAAGGGCATATATGATGCCGGTATTTTTCATCATCTCCGCCATGGCAAATGATTTGCCACCGGGAGCTGCGCATACGTCCACCACCGTCTCTCCCGGCTTAGGATTAAGAAGCTCCGCCGCCATGAGAGATGCTTCGTCCTGAACGCTGAAATGACCTTCCGAAAACAGCTTCGAATCAAGAAGCCCACTTCCCTTTACCTTAAGGCTAACTCCCCTTGCAGAGTTTTCCCCCGGCCATACGGGAAAGCCTGCGTTCTTAAGATCCTCGGTCAGCTTCTCCGTAGTCGTCTTAAGGGTGTTTGTCCTTATGAAAAGGGGCGGCGTCTCGTTTCCCTCCTTAAGGAGATGTTCGGTCTTATCCAGGCCGTACTGGTCGAGCCACATTTCCACTATCCACCTTGCATAGGAATACCTAACCGAAAGGTAACCTGCGGCATCCTTTTCCTTATCGGGATAAGGAAAGTTTTCTCTCATCTTCAGGTAGTTTCTCAGCACTCCGTTTATGAAGCCGTCCCTTCCCGGAATAATCCTTCTGGCAAGCTTGACAGTCTCGCTTACGGCCGCGTAATCGGGCACGGAATTCATGAACTCTATCTGGCATATGCCAAGGCGCAGAAGGCATAGAGGCTGAGGCTTGACGCTTTTAATCCCCTTGGTTACCAGCCTGTCTATGGCATAGTCGATGAAAATCCTGTTTTCTGTAACGGCGTACACCATCTCCCTTACGAAAGCCGGTGACTCCGGATTGTCAAAGACCAGTATACGGTTCAAAACTATGTTGGAATATGAATTTTCCTTTTCCATTTCCAGAAGGACTCTGTATGCCGTCTTTCGGTTATCGTTCATAATGCGGCCTCCGGATCCGGAAGCACCTCTTCCGGACAAAATACCAATGCCTTAGCTCTGCGATTTCCTCATACTCTATATTTTATTGCAATATTCTCCCGATTTCAATGGCGTTTCCCCTCAAAAAGGCGTCGACGGGCATTTTTTTCTTTCCGGGAGCCTGAATTTCGGTAATCTTAAGTATTCCTCTTTTAAACGCTATGTCTATTCCTCCCGGGCCTGCAGCCGTAATCGTTCCCGGCGCGGCCTCAAGCCGAGGATTCGTCACTTTGGCGGCCCAGACCTTAAGCTGAACGTCACCGTAATAGAAATACGTTCCCGGCCACGGGTTGAAGGCTCTCACCTTACGCTCGGCTTCTTCCGCCGTCTCCCCCGAAAAGTCCAGTCTGCCGTCCTCTTTTCTTATCATGCCGGCATAGCTTGACAGTGAGTCGTCCTGTTTCTCAGGCGTTATCTCCCCCTTTTCTATGAGGGGAAGGGTCTCTGTCAGAAGCTTTGCTCCCGCCTCGGAAAGCTCGTCCATCAGCTCCGCCGTCGTCTTTTTTTCAATGGAAACCTCAGCCTTTGTCAGCATGTCTCCCGTATCGAGGCCTTCGGCCATCTGCATAATCGTAACCCCTGTCTTTTCCTTTCCGGAAAGTATGGCGTGCTGAACAGGAGACGCTCCCCTGAATTCGGGAAGGAGGGAGCCGTGAATGTTGATACACCCGAACTTCGGAAGCTCCAGAACCTCCTTCGGCAGGATCTGGCCGTAAGCAGCGACGATGATTATGTCCGGTGCGTACTCCCTGAGAGCGCTTAAAGACTCTTCGTCTCCCCTGAGCCTTGCAGGCTGCATTACCTTAAGACCCAGCTCAGAAGCCGCTTCCTTTACCGGCGAAGGTATGACCTTCTTTCCACGGTTTTTCTCTCTGTCGGGCTGGGTGAACACCATGCCTATGTCGTATCCCGCCTCCGCGAGAGCCTTGAGAGGCTTTACGGCAAAATCCGGGGTTCCCATGTAGACTGTCTTCATAATCTCTCCCGCCTTCTATTCTTCCTCGTCGTCCTGAGGATTTCTGATGTTGGTCGCCTTGTCTGTGTATAAGACGCCGTCCAGATGGTCGTACTCGTGGCACATAACAACGGCGTCAAAGCCTTCAAACTCGTACTCCTGTCTGTTTCCGTCAAGGTCGAGAGCCGTAATCTTTATCTTTTCCGGCCTTTCCACGGTTCCGCAGAGTCCCGGAACGGAAAGACACGCCTCGTCCCCAGTCTGAGTACCTTCTTTTTCCGTGATTTCCGGATTTATCATAAAGTAAACTCTGTCAGGCTCGGGTTCTGCCACGAACATTCTCCTCATGACGCCCACCTGAGGTCCCGCAATACCCACTCCCATTTCGGCTCTCATGGTCTCCAGCATATCCTCCATGGTCATTCTTATGTGGTCGTTTACCTCTGTTATCTCTCTGCATTTCTTTCTTAAGATGGGATCTCCCTCTTTTACAACGTTTCTGATTGCCATTTTCTATTATCTCCTTCTATATCATCCCGTACGGATTTATATCTATGGAAAGGGGCTCCTGCTTCCTTTCGGCCATGTTGTCCGACAAAGCGTTCAGGTAATATACGAATCTGTTCCTCTCCCCTTTGGGGCACTTTAAAAGCAGTCTGAACGCAAAACCGTCTCTGTTCTTCGGCCCGCGGCTCTCTCTCGGCCCCAGGATTTTTCCACCGGTCTCCTCAAAGCCCTTTTTCGAAAGGAACCTTACCGTTTCGTCCGCCTGGGTCTCCGCCGTTTCCACGTTTCTGCTGAAGGTTTCCACGGCGATTATATCTGAAAAAGGCGGATACTTCATCAGCCTTCTCATTTTGATTTCCTCCCTGTAAAAGCCTTCGTAGTCATAGGCCGCCGCAGCCTTTACGGCCGCATTTTCGGGATCAGTGGTCTGAACTATCACTCTGCCCTTTCCGTCTCCTCTTCCGGCTCTTCCTGAAACCTGGGTAATGAGCTGAAAGGTCCTCTCAGGCGACCTGTAATCCGGTATATTAAGGCTGACATCGGCGTCAATGACTCCCACAAGCCCTACGTTTTTAAAATCCAAGCCCTTGGCGACTATCTGAGTCCCTATGAGAATGTCCGTCTTTCCGCTTCCGAAATCCTTAAGTATCCTGCTTATGCTGCTTCGCTTTACGGCAGTATCCAAGTCAAGCCTGTCTACGGAAGCTTCCGGAAACATCTCCGAAACCTGTTCGGTGACCTTCTCCGTTCCCTTGCCACTGTACTTCAGCTTTCCGCCGCACTCGGGACACTCCCTTGCCGCCGGGAACTTCCTTCCGCAGTAGTGACATACGGCCGCGTTTTCCCGTTTATGATATGTAAGGGATATTCCGCAGTCCGGACATTTCAGCGGAGCTCCGCATTCTTCACAGAATATGTAGGGAGAATAGCCCCGTCTGTTTAAAAAGAGGATTACCTGACGGCCCGCCTTGAGCTCATCGCCAACGAGCTGGTGAAGCTTTCTGCTTATGACGGTAAAGTTTCCCGCTCTTATCTCGTCCTTCATGTCGACGATTTCCACATCCGGAAGAGGATTTTCGTTGTATCTCTTCTCAAGCTTTAAAAGCCTGTATATACCTTCTTCCGCCCTGTTATATGAAACCACCGAAGGCGTCGCGCTTCCCGCTATGAGAACGCCGTCGCAGGCCATAAGCCTTTTCACGGCGATGTCTACAGCTTCGTACTTCGGGGTCATGTCGGACTTGTACGTGGCTTCGTGCTCCTCGTCCATGACGATGAGGCCTATGTTTTCCGCAGGAGCAAAGACTGCCATCCTCGCCCCGATTATTATGTCGGCTTCTCCTTTTCTGATTCTCGTCCACTCGTCGAACCGTTCTCTGCCCGTAAGCCGGCTGTGCAAAACGGCGATGCGGTCTTTTCCGAACCTTCCGATAAACCTCTCCGTTATCTGTCCGGCAAGGGCTATCTCGGGAACCATGATTATAGCCTTTCTGCCGAGAGCGATAGTCCTTTCCGCAGCCCGCATATATACTTCCGTCTTTCCGCTTCCCGTTACGCCGTAGAGAAGAAAATTCTCCTGCTTTCTCTCTTCCAGAGCCTCGTATATCTCGTTTAAAGCATTCTTCTGCTCCGGAGTAAGCCGGGATATATCCTGAGTCTCTCCCTCTCTGTCCTTTAGAGGCTTCTTTTCCTTTCCCGGTTTCGGAGGCTTTCCAGAAGGCACAAAGCAGCGGACCGCATCGATATACTTTATGGCGTACCTCTGCTTCATCCACATACAGGTTTCAACCATTTCCGGAGTAAGGGATATAAAATCGCTGACGCTTACTATGTCCTTAATCTTAGATACGTCGCAGGACGGAGCAACATCGGTCTGAAAAACGTAGGCGTCCTTTTCGCCTTTGCCCTTTCCGAAGGTAACCTTGACTCCGTCCCCGATTTTCACGCTGTCAGGCGCTCTGTACGTGTAGAAAACGTCTGTGAATCTGGATTTATTGTTGATTACTACGTTTACATATTTCATCTTTCGTAAACTTGCTTCACTCTTTGTCCCTACAGGAGGAATATGCCGCTCTTCCTGCACTCCTCTATCATATCCTCAGGCCATACGCTTACCTGAACCTCGCCTATATGGGCTTTTCTCAGGAAGTACATGCAGAGTCTGCTCTGTCCGATTCCTCCGCCTATGGAGTACGGAAGCTCGCCGTTAAGTACGGCCTTCTGGAATGCAAGCTCCCTTCTGTCGTCGGCTCCGGCAAGTCTGAGCTGCCTGTCCATGGCGTCTGCGTCTACTCTGATTCCCATGGAGGAAATCTCAAAAGCTCTTTCAAGAACGTCGTTCCAGAGGATGATGTCGCCGTTAAGCTCCCAGTCGTCGTAGTCAGGAGATCTTCCGTCGTGCTTTTCGCCTGACTTAAGAGCTCCTCCTATCTTCTCTATGAATACGGCTCCGTGGGCCTTGCAGATGAGGTCCTCTCTCTCTTTAGGAGTCTTGTCCGGGTAAAGATCCTCCAGCTCCTGGGTGGTTATAAAGTATATCTCGTTAGGAATTTCCGTCTGAATGTCCCTGTAAAGCCTGTTAACGTAGTCGCCCAGGTTCTTGATGGCATTGTATATGGTTATTACGGTCTCGTGCAGGTATTCCGTGGTTCTCTGCTCTCTGGTTATTACCTTCTCCCAGTCCCACTGGTCCACGTATACGGAGTGAAGATTGTCAAGCTCTTCATCTCTTCTGATGGCGTTCATGTCGGTGTAAATGCCGTTTCCCGGCTTTATACCGTATTTTCCTAAAGCCATACGCTTCCACTTTGCGAGAGACTGAACTATTTCGACCTTTCTTTCGTCCATGTCCTTAAGGGTAAACTCCACCCTTCTCTCCACGCCGTTCAGATTGTCGTTGAGTCCCGATTCGGGAAGGACGAAAAGCGGCGCGGACACACGTCTTAAATTAAGTCCGTATGCCAGCTCCTGCTGGAAATAGTCCTTGATCTTCTTGATTGCTCTCTGAGTTTCCACCGGCCCGATTACAGATTTATAATTCTCCGGTCTGATTAGCTGTGACATAGTCTTTCCTCCTTATATTCTTTTAAGCCAGGTCGCTAAATTTACTCCCTGGAAAATTCACATCCGCAGAAGTTCTGTCTGTAGAGATTATGCTCTCTGGAAAGCTGGACGCTTCGCTGAAATCCCGCCTTCTTCTTGAAATCCATATCCAGAAATTCCACCTTGTATTTCTCCGCCATTTCCTTTCCGATGCCCGATATGAGCGGGTAGTTCTTATGTGGGCTTACGGTAAGAGTCGTGGTGAATAACCTGAACTCCTTCTCCGCAGCCACCCTGGCGGTTTCCTCCAGTCTCATCCTAAAACAAAGGGTGCAGCGCTTCCCCCCTTCGGGTTCGTCCGCAAAAGGCGCAGCAATCTCAAGGTACCTTTCCGGGTCGTACTTCCCTTCCATAAAGCTGATTTTAGATACGCAGCTTTTCGATGCGTTGTACTCGTTTATGAACCTTATCTGCTCGTCCCTTCGCTTTATGTATTCGCCATTATCCGTTATGCACGGGTTATAGTAAAACACGGTAATCTCGTAATCGGGAGCAAGTCTCTCTATTACCGACGTGCTGCACGGTCCGCAGCAGCTGTGAAGAAGAAGAGACGGTCTCATCTTTTCCTTTCCCGCATTCATATATGATTCCGAAAGGCATTCGCTGCCGCCGCACTCGATGCCGAAGCACCAGCCTGCAGCCTTTTTTTCCTTCATTTCACATCTCCTGAAAACAAGCTCTGATAAACACTGCATTAATCAATAAATTATATCATAACGGGCCTATAAAAAAAAGAGCGCGCCGGGGTCTTTTTGATTAAGAATGTTCCCGGGCGCTCATATTTTTTAAATGTTCATCTGCCGGCCTGCGACCTGCTCTCATGCAGACTCCGCTTTATATCCCAAAGCGGCGCCGGGTAGTGAATAACGTATCCCTGGGTGATGTCGCATCCCAGCTCTTTTAATACCTCCACCTGTTCCATGCTTTCCACCCCTTCGGCGATAATTTTTACTCCCATTTCGTGCCCGAGAGCGATCAGCGCCGAAAGTATGGACTTCCCTCTTTCGGTATCTGCATAATCCGTAAGAGTTCTGTCAAGCTTCACTCCGTCAACGGCGTATTCCCTGAGGTCGTAAAGGGAAGTGAAGCCTTCGCCGAAATCGTCCAGGAAAACGTGTATCCCACGGTTTCTCGTCTCAATTAGATTATCGTGCATTTTCTTACGGTACCTCGGCTCTATACTTTCCGTAAGCTCGAATACGAGCATGTCCCTTTGGAAGCTGTGCTTTTCCACTATAGCTTCCCACCTTTCCACAAAGTCTTCAGCAGCAAAAGTTTTTCTCGAGAAGTTGCACGATATAAAAAAGTCATTCACCCCCATATCCGCCAGTTCATCGAGGAAGCGGCACACCTTTTCCAGACAGTAGTAGTCGATTACGGATATGAGTCCTTCGTCCTCAAGGGCAGGAATGAAGTGGGCAGGCCCGAGCATTCCTCTCTCCGGATGGTTCCACCTTGCCAGAGCCTCGCCTCCAAGTATCCTGAGCGATGAAGCCTCCACATAGAACTGAAGATAAATCTCCATTTCGTCACCCCTGATTGCCCCCAGCATTTCATTTCTGAGGGACACCACCTCTTCAGTCTTTCTTATGAAGGAATCGTCGCATATGACGTACGGCAGCTCCGACTTTCCGGCCGATACCGCTGCGTGAAATGAATATCTTATGCTCTCGTCTATGGTTCCCTTGAATTTCCCCATAGGGCATATTCCGGCAGTGACGACGCCTCTTCCGATAAAGGAGTCACGTCTGAAAAACGATGTAAGTCTCATCTCCACTTCCAGCGTTCTGTCTAATATATCGTCCGAAGACAGGCTCTGACACAACAGAATTATGCCGTTTTCAGCGGTAATTCCCGCCACATCGCCTTCTGATACGTATTCCTTTACAACCGTTGCCGCGTATCTGTAGAATTCCTTTCCCCTCTCCATTCTTCCGGGAGCCTGCAGGTAGTCAAGGTCTATTTTGAAATAAATCAGGTAGTATAATATCCTGTTCCTTCCGTCTATGTTTTCCTCCGCCCATTTTTTCAGAGCCTCTCCTGTCATCATGCCCGTAGCCTGATCCAGCTCCATACTTTTTCTGTGATTTTTTAAGGCCCTTCTGTATCTGGCGGATAAAACAGCCAGGAGAACAGCGAGTATCAGTATCAAACCTCCTGCTATCCCCAGATACGGCGTCATATCAGCGTGATCGTTACCTCCCGATGCGGTGGCAATGGCCGTTCCGAGCTGCTTTTCGGCAGAGTATTCCGCCGCAAATCCACCAAGTTCCCCGGCAAGTCCCTCAGGGGCCGCATCGGTCACGTAGACTTCATACACCTGTGTCTTTCCGTCCTCCACGGAGGAAAAAAGCTGTACACGTGTATACCCCTCAGCATCGTCAAAACCACCAATGTTCTCTCCTTCTATGCACCCCGATATTATGTCGACCTGGTGATTGCGACCCAGTTCCTCTCTCAGGTCTCCTTCCCCGGCCCTGTAATAGGAGAGTTCATAGCCCGACTCATCGGCAAAATCTGCAAGCATCTGAGGTATGATTCCATCATAGCCTTCCCCATCGCCGTCGTAGTATTCAATTGGATACAGGTCCGGATTTCCTGCCGCGTAGATGATTATATCTGCCAAAACTCTATCCTTTCAGTTACTTGTACGAAATCGTTTTTCGCTTGCTCTTGCCCCATTTGTTCTTTCCCCTTCTGTACCCGATGAGGGACGTCGCTCTCACCCATGCAAGAATGAACCTGAGGCATGATACTTCTATGGCGCACAGCGCCACAGCTTTAATGACATCCCCTACCGCCAGTTTAAGATCGATGGTGTGCACCCTTGCAAAGAACGCCGTAAGAGACATTATAGCCGAGTAGACTATGTATATTCCCATGAACAGAATCATGAACGGGACGTTGAGGAAATCAAGAAGCATAGCAATGACCATGGTAATCACCCCGAACACCTCTATGTACGGTGAAAACAGCTCGTAAAGCAGGAAATAAAAGTATGACAGAAAGCTTACCGGTCCGTACTTGCTGTTTGCCGCTATTCTTCTGTGGGTCATCATGCTCTGAAACAGCCCTATATGCCACCTGCGTCTCTGCTTCATCATATCGTGAAGAGTTTCCGGAACCTGGCTCCAGCATATGGCATCCGGGGCGTAGCACATTCTGTACGGCATCCCGTGCTCTCTGCAGAAAACGTGAAGCTTTATGGCAAGCTCCATGTCCTCTCCCATGGTTGTTACGTCATATCCTCCCGCCGCTACTACGACGCTCTTCTTGAACAGGCCGAAGGCCCCTGAAATTATCAGGTTTCCGTTGAACTTATCGAACAGTATCCTCGATGCCAGAAAAGACCTGTCGTATTCCAGAACCTGCATGGCCGGAAGAAGCTTCTTCGGCATATGGTAGCTTACTACCCTTCCGCCCTTCATCTCTGTGCCGTTGGACGGCCTCACGGCGCCGCCTACGGCTACCACCTCGCTGTTTTCAAGAACAGGCCGCACAATCTTTTCCAGAGAATCATGCTGAAGCACGGAATCTGCGTCAAGGCAGAGAAAATAAGGGTACCTCGATGCGTTTATGCCCATATTCAGAGCATCGGCCTTTCCGCCGTTTTCTTTGCTTATCAGCGTAATCGGCACTTTGAACCCGGTGGTCTCATAAACATATCTCACCTGTTTGCACGGGACGCGACGTTGAATCGGCCTGTTTATCCTCATCATCGAAAAGGCCTTTTTCACTGCTTCGCAGGTTTTGTCAGACGACCCGTCGTCCACTACTATTATTTCATATATGTTGTAATGAAGATCGAGGAGAGACTTTACAGTCGACACTATGGTTACTTCCTCGTTATATGCCGGTACGATAACCGAAATCGGAACGTAGAAATTGTCTCTAAGTTCGTTTTTCAGCATGTTGCGACGTCTGGCGCTGTATAGGGTTGATGTTCCCACGGTAACCGACATAAACAGAAATGTGGCGTAACCGATGAGATAGAGAACGAAAAACACTCCTACCAGTTTAAAAAAGTACTGGAAAGAGCTTGTCATCATATCTGTCATTTCGCTTCCTCTCCTCCCTTCATCAGTTCGTTTTCCTCCAGCCTGTACATTATCATCTCTCTGGCGTAACGATCGTCTCCCCTTATGATATCGAGGAGCCTTTCATAGTTCAGCCCCAGCTTCTGGAGGCTTTCCGCCGCGTTATATCTGACGTACCAGTTACGGCTGTGAATAATGGTCATAAGCGTCCTGACCGCATCTTCATCGGGATACGAAGCAAGCGCCGAAGCGCATATGGCGGAGCCTTCCCACTTCGTATCATCTTCGGACAATGCAAGGTTAATAATAGGCCTTTCAGCCTTCTGCCACGGATATCTGGCAAAATATCTGATGGCCGAAAATCTCAGTTCCTTGTTCCTGTCCTCGTCCATCATTACGGAGTACATTTCCTCCTTCCACCGGCCGCTCTTAAATCTTATATAGTTTAAAACCGCCAGCTGAACTCCCTCCGAATAATCGTCGAGCTTCTCCCACAGTTTTCCGATAAGGCTTTCATGATCTCCTGAGAAACCTAGCAGAATTTCAGTGCTGATTTTCTCGTGAATCCGTACGTCCGATGACGACTCTATGGTCAGAGCCTTCAGAATCGCTTCCTCATCTGCCAGAGCGCAAAGAGCCTGAAGCGCGTTTACTTTGCAGTAGAAACTGTTTCTTTTAAAACATATTATCATCGCGTCCGAAACGTCCCTTTTGTCGTCGTCGCTCAGGACCTTATGCTTTCCGACAAAATATGCAAAAAATGCTGCCTGTAAGTTGTCTCTTCCCCCGTAAACATCTGCCATGCGCCTTATTATCGGACTTATCGCCCTCCTGTATTTTTCTATTGCCGCCTCTAAAGCTGCAAGTTCCCCGGAATTCTGCCAGTCTCCCTGCTTTTCCGAATCCTCTATATGAGTAAGTACATCGTCCAGGGTGAGCATGTTCTTCACACTGCGAAGTCTGCGCCGAAGGGTCTTAAGGTGCTCTGCCGACACCCCGCCGCCTCTCTGAACCTGCGCAATCTGACCGATAATCTCGTTCTCCAGCCTGCGGCTCGTTCTCTTCAGACGCTTCTCGCCCCTCCGCAGAATGACGTTATAGCAGGTGTTGTACAGGATCATGCAGACACAGACTGTTCCATATAGGTAAAGTAAAACTTCGCTTCCGATATTGCTTCCCATCTTACTCCTTCCATAAATCCTGCATCACATAGTATGATTCCTTGAGTCTTTCGTGATATGTGACCTCCTTGCCCCATCCTTTGAGCTCAAAAGGTTCCATCCTGATTCGTCCCTTCAGTCCTTCACCGTCTTCATCAAAGCCTGCGCCTATATAAAGCTCATCGATGCTTATGTAGTCCACACCGTAGTTCTCATAGTAGTCGTCGTGAATCTTCATCTCCGACGGATTGGAAAAATTGAGGAGCTGCCACGGAATCCGTATTTCTATCGCATCCCCGGCGTATATGAAGTCCGCCAGCGAATCAAAATCCTCAGACTCAGGGTTGGCGTTTCCGTATTTTAGGATACCGGTTTCGTAGGTTTCTGATGAAGCTGTCCACTCACCTGTAATAAGCGGCGTAGCAGTCTGAAGCATGAGATTAATTTTTTTGAAATTTGGAGAATTTTTATCTGGTGGATTTATATACGCATCCTCATCAGCTGTTTCGTGAAGATACATAGCACGAAGGACTTCATATCTATCTTGTACCAATACTCTGCTGTTTTCCTTGCCGTCGAGAACTATTAGAAAATCAGCCGCTCTCTCGAATGACACGTCCTCGCCTTCACAGTACGTACTTCCGCTCTTCGGCGTAGTGTCTACAGGCAGGTATATCTTCTCCTTTTCCGGATCCAGTCCGTCCTTTTTCACCAGTATGTAGATGAATTTCTCGTCGTATTTCATTGAAACAGAGGAATCGCCGTCTTTTTCTACTATATCCTCTTCTGTCCACTCGCTTAAGTCTCCGTCCACATAGCAGACGCTTTCATCTTCTCCGGGATCGAAGGTCAGAAGCCCGAAGTACTGCTCGTTGGTCTGATAGTCGCTCCAGTAAGGCGTCTTTGTAAGGTCGACGGCATGCATGGTGTTCCAGGTACGTTTAAACCATTCGTCCTGCCAGGTGAAAACGCACCCTCCCGAACATTCCGCCTCCAGAATATCCTCCCAGCACTCCGTGAGAGCTTCCCCCTGCTCCTGTTCGCTCATATTTCCCTGATTTCGCCCCGTATATCTGTCACGCTGAGCCATGCCTCGTCCTGTAGATACTCCGAATTCCGAAATCACCACTGGCATACTGTGATAATCGCTCAGCACTTTAAGATATGCGGCGTAACTGTTTATTTTCCCATCTTCATCTGTCAAGGCATCCGTGATAGAATCTCCAATCAAATCCATTATGGAAACACCTTGATTCATGTTTATATATTTTATAACATCATCTGTTATTATTTCTGTCCGTATCTCCATTTCTTCATCTATCAGATAACCCAGATAATCTGGATAATATGGATATACGTGGTATGACGCAAACTGTCCCGAAATGAATTTCTCGCTTGTGATTATATTCTCCACATCCACATAGCCACACTTCATGAAATAGTACGTAATCCATTCCGGGTACTGGAACGGATCCGTTGTAGGCCAATTGGAAAAGGCGATAAGACGCTGCTGGTGATATCTGTTCGTCTCGTATCCGATGACCTTATCCCCTACTTCAGCCAGCATGGATTCAAAGGGTGAAGCATCCTCCGTTGCCGACATGTACTCTCCTCTATACGGCTCTAAGTCGTCGTAATCGTGATTATGGTTCGTATACGCCACTGTAACGTCTTCCCACTCAACGCCCAGAATATACCCTATAACCCACCGGGAAACATCCTTCGTGTATGAGCCGGATCCGTGTTCGTATCCCAGAGATATCTTCTTCTTTCCGTGTAGAAGATCCACTACGGTGCGGCAGTCCTCGATGAAAGTCTCCCTGAAATCATCGTCGTATGCGTCTCTATGGGAATTCTGCACGTAGTCGTTTATCCATACGCCGTGGATAAGCCACAGGGGATCATCGTTATCCTTGTTGTATTCAAAAAAGGCATTGTAAAATTCATCGTTAAGAATGGTATAGACTCTTACCGTGTTGGCTCCCATATCCTGTATCTGCTTAAACCATCTCAAATACGTCTCCTCGTCTATGGAGTAGTCCGTTGCCCATTCCCCCGGCATTCCGGAACCCATATTGACGCCCTTTATGATGAAGGGCTCCATTCCGTTTCCGCTGTCCAGGTATATGTTCTCCTCATCGACTGTCGTAAACGTCGTAACCTCTTCGTCACCGCCGAAATCAATATATAGTCCCAACCGGTAATAGGCCATGTCGAAGGCGAAGTACACCACTACTATAGCGGCAATTGCAATTATGAACTTTTTCACAGCAGCGGCTCACCTTCCTTTCTACCTGTCATGATTGAATTTCTTTACCTTTGATTCGTGGCTGTACTGTTTAAGAATCTCAATATTTTTATCTAGCCATTCTCCACGTTCTACACAAAAATCCTTAAGTTGAGCTATAGCCTCGTCGTAATCGTCCGGATTGCGACTATCAGGAGTAAGAACTCTATAATCTTCGAAGGTATACCCCCATATGTCAAAATTGCGGTCTATAGCTGGACCTAAATAGTCAACCACATCATCAACATAGGATATGAGATATTCCTCACTTAAGAAAGTCTCTCGGAGTTCTCTGTAACGTTCGATTACTAAGTCCACAAACATTTCATCTTTCACAAGCATGTAAAACCATGTAATACCGTTCAAATTGAATCTATGCGGTTTAATTGTTGAGTCATGGAAATTGTCACAGCTTGAATTCATATCCCATATTACCATTTTGTATTTTCCTCTTGCGTCCTTATATAGATAAGTCGACCTACCCCCTACATCATAATTACATGTAAACTCATTAACAATGAAATAGTCCGCAATTGAAGTTTCGTCCATATAATTCCACCATGCATATGGATTGGTATCGTAATCAAATGAATATAGAGTTTTTTCAAATTCCGACAAATCATCCTCAATATACTCTATACGCTCCTCCGAAAGTTCTGTTGTGCCAGGATAAACAATATCTATCTGGTCCAGAGTTCGCAATGCATACATGCTGAACGATTCAATATTCTTTAATTCATTGCTGCTTCCCCTATCAAGTCTTACCACATAGCTAATTTCCCTTTGGCTGTCGTTTTCTGGCTTAGATAGAGATAATCGGTTTCCGTCACCGTCTGTAATCGTTTCCACCATGAGATACAGTCCTTGGTATTCTCCATTAATTATGACTTCACAAAAACGACAGTTAGGAGAATAATCCATGAACTCTCCGGCAATATTATACCACATGTAATTTCTCATCATGGTTTTGTCGAGATATGGCCCGTGCAACGCCCATTCATGATGCGAATCCATGCCAAGCATTTCTACATCATTATTTTTCAGGCCATCTTCTGTAGTGGTACTGATAAGATAGCCTTTTTTATCATGCAACCTTGACGTATTCCCTCTAATCCGTACTTGTGCTTTAGTTTCCAGTGTCGGTTCGTCTCCAGGATGGTTATTTCTGTCATTGTGGTCAATCACGCTGACATCTGTTAAAATAGTCTTACTCCCATCTTCTGCCAAAGTCACTTCCGTATACTCGTATTCTTCATCTTGTGCCGTTAATGGCTTGCCTTCATCTGAAAGCGGCTCGCCCGGTATTTCCTTCCCGCCCGTATCAATGATAAGAAGAGGCAGGTGTGTGCACAGCTCACTGCCGTCGCAGTCGCACCCTTCGTCGGGCTGCCTGGCGGACATGTGCTGATGATAGCGGGACACGTCCTTTTCATCGGCATCGATATAAAGGCAGAGTATTACGGCCGCAATCATCAGTACGGCTGCAGTTATGCCGAATATCCTGTATTTCATCCTTTACATCCTCCTGAAACAATAACCTTAACTGCTTATTTCGTCGTTCTGAGCCACGATGTTGAAATACTCGATATTTCCAATCTCGTAGACCGCCTCTGTTATGGTCTTATCGCTTTTGACCCTGTCCATGGTCTTTCTGCTCAGCTCGTATATGAATTCCACGCTGTCCTCCGTCGTATTCTTAACCCGGAGAATGGCCTTTTTGTCGTAGTATGAAAAAATCAGAGCTTCTACCTTCTGGTCGTTTATCCTTGCGGTTCTCACTATGAGAAGCATCCTGTTGTCGTTTTTAATTCTTCCGAATATGAGCAGCACCAGGAATATCATGGCGCTGCCGAAGGCGCCCACCAGGTAATCTCCCGCTCCGCAGCAGATACCCGTTACTATTGCCCAGAATATATACACGGTATCTCTGGAATCCTTGATCGCCGTTCTGAATCTGACGATGGAGAGCGCACCCACCATACCTAATGACAGGGCGATGTTGTTTCCGATTACTATCATCACCGTCGTGGTTATAATGGTCAGCGTCACCAGTGACACGTTGAACTTGCTGCTGTAAATGCTGCCGTTATGGGACAGCCTGTAGGAAATGAAAATAAATATGCTTATGACAAAGGCTGCAAAAAGTCTGATTATCACAGCTTCCGTCGAAAGGCTTCCCGTGTTTTCCAGCAGATTGAACAAACTCTCTCTCATACTTTTCTCCCTCGCTCTTTAAAATATAATTAATACCGTCGGAATTCATTAAATGCCGAATTTGAGCCCTGCGCTTCTCGCCAGGCAGTATTTGCTCACTGACAGTTCCGACCTGTCTACCATCTCCGTCAGATTCTTGATATAAGTTAACATAAATCCGTTATACTTGACCTCCAGTACTCCGTTGAACTTATCGAGTACCGGGTACATATTCAGGTCAGGCGAGAACAGGTCATAATTAAGCTCCGTGGCCACAATCCCGGTGTCCATGGTGACTCTGATCCTGTTCTCCCTCGCTATGAAGGCTCTCCTCTTATATTCGACAACGGTCTTGGGTCTGTAGCATTTTCCGTGCATTATGCCGAAACACTCCGCCGCAAAGGGCTCACTGTATTTCAGCAGACATTCATAACGTCCTTTTATCAGTTCCTGCGCATCATGCCTGCTTATACGCAGAGAACGTTTCCTCTGGTACTGTCCTTTCTTCTGCTTCAGCTCCAGCATGGCAAAATCTGCAGACGGGTCGTATATTCTGAGGCGGACCTTCCTTCGCAGCTCGATTCCCTCCAGCTTGTCGTAGTAGTCGGCTTCATCCGGCGTATCGAAATAAAGCGACCTGATTCTGTATCCCTGCGCGCCGTTATGCGGGTCCTTTATCATAACCTGATTAAGGATACCGCACAGTCTTTCGCAATCTATGACGTTCATGAGGAACTTTTTTTCCTGCCTGAGAACTTCATTCATAAAAAATCTCCGTTCGATTTTCTGTAACAAAAAAGGCCTATTTTCAAGGTTCGGAAAGCCTCACCTCTTAAATAGACCGGTTGCGCTACTCGCTCCGTGATATAAAAGCGCCCACATACTTATATCACATCTCAGCATTCTTCTTCAAATATTCATGTTTCAGCATCTCTGATGCCACGTAAAAATTATCGTACATACTTTGCTTATTGTCAAGCCGGATTTTCCGTTTCCTGCACCTCTGTCTGTCCGTAATCAGTAATGCCTTCTCCCGTGTTCGGATAGAAATGGGAGTAGGCCGCATCTGCGGCAAAGGCTATCATCAGAACCGCGCACACGGCGCCCACCTTCTTTTCGCTAAGGCGGCTCAGCAGCTCGTCAATTATCGGAGCAATCATGTATACTATGGCAAGGCCTCCGACTCCGAATACCAGGAGCCCTTCGGCGCAGATTCTTCCGTTGAGGTTGAGGAAGTATCCGCTGTAGTCCCACCACTTTGTTCCGTCGTTGACGATTTCCATAACCCATGAGGTCATATACTCCAGGAATCCGCAGAGCACAACGGTAGACACGAACTCCAGCACCGGATTCCTTCTGAAGCGGTACAGTACTGTCAGCATGAGAATGGAACCGGTACCGTAAATCGGAAGCCACGGGCCGTGAAGCGCGCCGCGGTTTACGAACACTCCGTCCGAAATCAGATGCAGGCTCACTTCCCACATCCAGCCTACGAAGGACATGGTCAGGAATATCGCCATAAGTGACCACACCGTATAGTGACGCATGTAGTTGAGGGACTGCACCAGCATACGCCTGCTTCCCTCACCGATAGGATAGAAGCGCACAGGATATGCAAGACCCTGCACATCGTCAATCATATCGTGTATGCGAACGTAGTCCGCCTGCTGCCTTTCATACTCTCTGTCCTGCTGGCGGCGCATTATGATTACGCCGAAGTTGTTGGCAAGAAAACCTCTCCAGCCCGTAAGCCTCTTTATTTCTCCCGCCGGCTCCTCCATAACCTTTATAACGTCGGCGTATCCGGCCGCGATAACGTCCCTGTCTGCCTTTTCGTAAAGGTATCTGTCGTTGAGAAGCTCAGAGTCCTCTATGCCCTTTTCCTTTGCGAGAGCCCTCAGCTCGGCGTAATACCTGGTGAAAGCTGCCGTCTTGTACGGATTGGTGTAGAGCACGTTGAAAAGTCCCAGCGTTATGTATCCGAGCATCTGCCACCCTATAAAGGTGAACTCAAACTTAAAGCACTCCCACTTGTGCCCATTCATCATTTTCCTGGAAAGGGTTATGGCCTGGCGGGCCGTCATGGACGGGTTTTCCGCAACTATGTAAGGTACGAGGAAGTATGAGTATCTCTTTACGACGATGCCTGCTATGGTCAGGCACCAAAGGGTGTAATACACGTACTTTACGAACATGATCCACGACGCCCTGCAAAGCTTTTTCACTCTAAGAAGGAAGGTAAACCTCTGGGGAGTCACGTTGTCATATATCATGCCCTCGAGGAATACTCTTCTCGTCACAACCCTGAATACGTTTGTCACGAAGAACCAGAACCCGAATGCAATGAGTGCTCCGAGAACGATAAGCAGCAGTATTCCCAGATTTTCGGAACCCGTTATCTGAGCCGCCGACGCCACTAATGTAACTATGATCGAACCCGATGTAAACTGGTTGACAACGCCGGAGAGCACTCCTCTGGTGCGGCCGAAAATAGGGTTACCCGTTTCGGAAGCCTGTATTTCCTCTGCCTCTGTTTCGGCAGTCATCTCACGGCCCGCCTCGGTGCCGTTTTCCGCTATGGTAATCATGACATCGGTCCATGTCACTCCTCCCATATCGGTTTTAATCTGGCTTTCTTCCCCGGTTACATCGCTTTCAACCTGAGAAACGGCCTGTTCCGTCGTCTGAGCCTTGGAAAAGCCCAGAGAACCGGCAAACTCGGCGCCGATAAACGACGCTATGAGGCACGCCGCCACGAAAATGGCGTAGTGCTTCTTCAGGGAAGCCCTGCCCAGCTTTTTTATTTCTTTTCTTTTCTTCATATATCCTGTATCCCTGCTTATCTGAAACAAAAACGTACGCAGTTAATTCTACATTCCATATTTGTGGAGGTCAAGGACAAAATATGATATACTGCACCTGAGGAGTGTTGAATTTATGCCAAAGGAAAAAGGAAAAAAGTATAAGAAGACCGAGCGACGTGTTCTAAACATATCTCTGGGTCTTAACATAGCCATATCCGTGCTGTTTACCGTTCTTCTCGTCTTCAGTATCTTTCTGGTCAGAAACAAGATTCTCCAGAATACGGATCAGATGGCTACAAGCCTTGCAAAGAGCTATGCCCGGGAAGAGGAAAACAGACTCGACCAGTATGAATCCTTTCTCAACTTTGCAGGAGGATACATAGAAGGCGACCCGTCCCTCACTTCCGGAGGCTCCGATCTCAGTGACTGGCTGCTGGTGTTTTCCGGTCAGCTGGAGGATGCCATAGGAAGCAGCATTATAACCCCTTATGCCGTAGTCGACGGCGAATTAGTATCCCCGCAGCAATGGGAGGATGCGGAAAGCTACGATTACCTTCATGCCCCATGGTATGAAGAAGCCGTAAACAATCCGGAAAGCTCCATACTCACCGAATCCTATACCGACGCCGTCACCGGTAAAAATACGGTAACCATGGCCAGATCCCTCGGCGACGGAGATGTCATCGCATTCGATATACTGATTGAGAAGTTCGATGCCGAGGACTTCAAGGTTTCGCTTCCCAGGGACAGCTCATACTTTCTCTACGATTCCGACGGAAATATAATATATACCGTAAGTACTTTGAATCTGTCCGAGAAAAGAACTCAGGAATATATAGAGCATCTTAACAATGTCATAAAGGACAGTGCCCCGGAAGACGATTCCAACACCGTTGAAGACCTGGAAGGCAGAAAGCGCGGGGTTTATTACTATACCATGAGCAACGGCTGGGTTTCCGTAATCACGATTCCCAACGACGTTATCCTGCTGGACGGCTGGAACGGCATAATCGTATTCCTTGCCTCAGTCTACGCAGTGGCGATTCTCGTAGTTCTGTTCCTGCTCATATACAACATCCGGGTAAGGCATAAAAGCCGCCACGTTGAAGACACGCTTCAGATACTGGGTGACACCTATTACGGCATATACAGAATCAACTACAGCGAGGGAACCTACGAGACTGTAAAATGCAGTCCCGACTTAAAGGACGTCATCGGTAACGGCGGAGACTACTCCTACTTCATGTCCGTAATGAAAACCTGCGTCGACGAGAGCACCTTTGCATCCTTTGAAGAAAACTTCTCCCTGGACAAAATACGCGCCCTCGTAAACGATAACGTCACAGAGTTCGGCGGCGACTACAGGAGAAACTTCGGCGGCGAATATAAATGGGTAAATGTTAAGATCGTATATAATACGGCTCTCAGCAGGAACGAAGTCATCTTCTGCTTCAGGGAAATCGATTTTGAGAAGAGGAGTCAGCTCGACCAGCGTGCGCTCCTTGAAAACGAGCTGAGCGCCGCGGAGCAGACTGCCAGGAAAAACCGCATGTTCTTCAGCAGCGTGTCTCACGATATGAGAACGCCTCTCAACGCCATAATAGGTCTTTCAGACCTTACTATTGGGGAAAACGGCGATGAAAAAGCCCTCATCTCCAACATGAAAACCATAAACAAATCGGGCAGGCAGCTTCTGAATCTCGTCAACGATATTCTCGAAATGGCAAGGTCCGAGCACGATGCAGAACGGTCGCTCACCATGGAATCCTTCAGCCTTAAGGATACCCTCAAAGAATGTATGGATGTTTTTGATTCTCTGGCGGAAAGAGACGGCAAGGAACTGCGCCTGACATACAGCATAAGGCACGACAAGGTAAACTCCGATTCTCTGAGAATCAGCCAGATTCTCAACAACCTCATATCCAACTCCCTGAAATACACCGGAGACGACGGAATAGTCCACGTGTCCGCGGAGGAGATTTCCTTCCGGGCAAGCCCGGGAGAATACGATCACGGTCAGTACATGTTTACGGTTGAGGATAACGGAATAGGCATGAGCGCTGAATTTGTCGAACGTATATTCGATCCTTTCGCGCGGGAAACCACGTTCACGCCTTCCAATATAAGCGGAACGGGGCTGGGCATGCCTATTGTGAAAAGCCTTGTACGGCAGCTTAACGGAAATATAAGCGTTCACAGCGAACAGGGCGTCGGAACGAAGATTACCGTAATTCTCCCCCTTCAAGTAGATTCGAATGCCGTTTGCGATCCGGCTGGACCGGAAGACGACGGGGAGTTTTCCCTTGATGGACGGAAAATTCTCGTTGCGGAGGACAACAGGATAAACATGAAGATTCTGTCCATGAATCTGACCGCCCTGGGAGGAATTGTACTGGCAGCGGAAAACGGAAAAGAAGCCGTTGACATTTACAGGGATTCCGTTCCGGATGAAATATCCGCCGTTCTTATGGACATGCAGATGCCTGTAATGGACGGATGCGAAGCCGCAGCGGCTATACGTGGCTCAGGAAGAGCCGATTCCCTTACCATACCGATTATCGCCGTTTCGGCCAACACGTTTCCGGAAGATATCGACAGGGCCGCAGATGCAGGTATGAACGCTCACATAGCAAAACCGATAAACCAGAAGGAACTTACGACCGTCCTTCGCAGGTTTTGCGGCTGCGACGACATATAGGAACCTCAGGAGGTGCGATTATGAATATAAAAAGGCTCTACGCCATGGAGGGTACCGATATCCCCGGAGCGATTTCAAGATTTATGGGTAACGAAGAGATGTACATGTCATTTCTTGCAGAGCTCTTTACCGAAGATACCACCTTTGCAGACCTTGAGACCGCCGTTTCGGCCGGTGACGGCAAGGGTGCGGAAACAGCGGCCCATACGCTGAAAGGCGCCGCCGCAAACATGGGCCTTGATACATTGAGCAAAGCGGCGGACGATATAGTGCAGGCTGCCAGAGCGGGAAACACGGGCGACATCCCCGCCCTCTTTGACATATGCAGAAGTGAGTACGGAAAAATCCGCGCCCTGATAACGGAGGAATAGTTCATCATGACGGAATACACCATTTTAATAGTCGATGACGTAAAGCTTAACAGAGCCATTCTCGCAGAGACGTTCAGGAAGGATTACGCCATTTTAGAAGCGGCGAACGGTCAGGAAGCGCTGGATATTCTGAAATCCTCCGGCGGGTCATCCATCTCCGCAATTCTCCTTGATATAGTAATGCCGGTCATGGACGGATTTCAGTTTCTGGAGGAGTTCGGCTCTCTGGGGCTCGGTGACGACATCCCGGTATTTCTCATAACGGCAGATGCCTCGGATGACAGCATGCGCCGGGGGTACGATTTCGGCGTTATGGATATAATAGAAAAACCTATTGTGCCCTATTTCGTAAAGCGAAGGGTGGAAAGCGTCATAGAGCTATTCCGTGCCCGAAAGACTCTCGGCGACAAAGTGAGGAGTCAGGGGCTGCAGCTTGTGGAAAAGGACAGGGAAATACTGGAACTGAACAACGCCATCATAGAGACCCTATCCGCCGCAATCGAATTCAGAAACGGAGAGTCCGGCGACCATGTAAAGCGGATCCGTCACCTGACAGGCGGCCTTCTCCTCATGCTCAGGGACAAAAATCCTGACAGATACGGCTTTACGGACGAAGAAATCATTAATATCTCCATGGCCGCAATCATGCACGACGTCGGAAAAATCGCCATAAGCGACTCGATTCTCAATAAACCCGGACGCCTCACGGACGAGGAGTTCGAAATAATGAAGACTCACACCGTAAAAGGCAGCGAGATTCTGGAGCTGATTCCTCAGCATCACGACAAGCCTATATATAAATACGCTCTGGATATCTGTCTCCATCACCATGAGCGCTGGGACGGACGTGGCTACCCTGACGGCCTGAAGGGCGATGAAATAACCATTTGGTCCCAGGTGGTGTCCCTGGCCGACGTTTTGGATGCCCTGACCCACGAACGGGTATATAAAAAAGCCATCCCTTTTGACGAATCAGTGGATATGATTCTGGATGGCAAATGCGGTGTGTTTAACCCCGAACTTATGGAAATACTCAAGGAGAACAGATGCGGCATTTCTGACATACTGTTCAGTGCGGAAAAGTCACTGTAATGCTTTCCTTTTCTTCTTCTCTTTCTTCTGATACATGATGCTGTCGGCCTGCTTCAGAATGGCTTCTGCGCTGTTGTGAGGCGGCTCACAGTATATGCATCCTATGCTTACCCCTGAGAACGGGCACGGAGCCCCGTCACCCCAGTTTGCATCGATTTCTCTCTTCATTTTCTCTTCATCGGTATATTCGGATTTGCAAAGTACGGCAAATTCATCGCCTCCGAACCTGTACACTTTTCCCTTTTCTTTAAAAATCCACGTATTAATACGGGAAAAATGCCTCAGATATTCGTCCCCTGTCATATGACCGTATTTATCGTTTACACCCTTGAAACTATCAAGATCCATAAATACTATAGAGAATTTCTCCTCATTGCGTATCGCATCTTCCATATCCGAAAAGAGCCTGTTCCTGTTATATACTCCGGTAAGGCTGTCTCTTGAGGCATCTATCTCCATTTTCCTTATGAGCATGGCGCCCTTTACCATTTCATATATAACAACGTAGAAAATGCAGATGAACGTCTCCAGTAAGACTACGGCGGCGGCATTAAGGAAACCGTTTTCTCCGCTTCTGAACAGCATGCCTAATACAAACATGCTTGCGAAATACAGCATCCCCGCAAGAATCAGGTACATTCCGCCTCTGTCCGTAAAATTATATATGTTGTCCAGAATATAGATGATTTTAGGCAGGAACAGCTTTTTTATAACGGGAAGGGTTACGACAAAATATAATGCTCCGACCGCCGTTGCCAGTGCATAAGTCTTAACATCACTGTGGGGAATATCGAATATCTGTCCTATCACTACTGCCGATCCGTAGGTGTATGTCCAGGTTATACACATTACTGCGGCAACCCGTATAAATCTGTCCCGATACAGGAGGTTAAGGGGAATAATATAAAACCATCCCATAACCGCCATCAGTCCTGACCCGAACGCTTCATAGGTCAACGCAGGACTTATAATTTTAAACACGGCAAAATACAGTGCCGTAAACACTGCGATAGATATAACCGTTATGCTGCGGGAATACTTCCTCCCGCAGCATGAAGTGAACAGTACCATATTGGAGATTAAAATCTCCAGAACAATCAATATCCTTAATATATCCATAAGTCTAAAGTTTCGTCTTATATCAGTCTTCTTTCTCCTCCGTCTGCACGCCGGCAGCAGAATGATCGGGCGCTCCGAGGCTGTCTATTATGGTTATGACAAGACCTCTGATACTGTTTTCCGTAGTGCGGTACGGAGCAATACGCAGCGTATAGAATCTGCCGTTAAGCGCCGTAACCTCTCTGTCTATTGACACCAGATCCTTCAGAACCGTTCTGCAGTCCTTCTCTATGGCCTCTTCAGGAAAACTGTGGGCAAAAATCTGGATGGAACGGCCTATATCGTGCTCCATGAGCTGAAACTCTCTTCCCACGTACTCGGTAAACTTGCGTATATTCAGGCTGCTGTCCACGAACAGTATTCCTATCATGGTTGATGACAGGAAGTTGGACATGTCGTTGGTCATCATTGTAAGCTCGTCCAGCTTGAGCTGATGCTCCGTGTTTACGGTGTAGAGCTCCTCGTTTACGGACTGAAGCTCTTCCGTGGAGCTCTGCAGCTCCTCGTTGGCGGTGAGAAGTTCCTCGTTGGCAGCCTGAAGCTCTCCGTTTACCGCCTCCAGTCTCTGAATGGTGGAACGCAGATCGTTCTGTGACTCCTGATATTCATGTTCCAGATCCGAAATACGCCTTGCTGCCGTAGCGTCCAGGTCGTACTTTTCTATTACACCCTCCGTATCGGTGTCCTGATTTTCCACGAACAGAACGGCGATAAGCTCTCCGTCCTCACCCTGCTCGTCGGATATCGGCTCCACCAGAAGATTGATGAGTCTTCTTCCTTCCGGCACATCCACGGCTATATCTGTATATGTTATGGCGGTATGCTCCATGCGGCATCTGCTTACTGCCGTAGCCGTCACCAGAGAAAGATCCTTGCTGAGCATGCTGAAGAAGTTCAGGGTTGCCTTTCCCGGCGGCAAAGTCAGATAGTCGCTGTAATTTCCGAAGAAGTGAAGAACCGTATCGTCACCCTTTATGACTACCGAAGCCGGCAGGTATCTTTCCAGAAATCTGGTGTAGAGCCTTTCGTCCATGGTCTCCCCTGTCTGGCTTATGCCTGCGTGAATGTTTCTCAGGGACATGTTCTGTATGTTGGGAATATTAAAGGTCGGAGGAGCCAGATCCTCCACTTTCCCCTCAGCCTTGTGCATGTATATCTTCTCCGCCGAGCAAACAGGCTTGAAGAGGCTTACGTACTCTCCTGCTGTCTCGCTTTTTCCAAGGAACAGGAAACCTCCGTTCTTCAGAGCCTGATGGAAAATGGCAAAGAGCCCTCTTCTCATCACAGGCTGGAAGTATATCATGACGTTTCTGCAGCATATGAGATCCAGCTTTCCGAACGGCGGGTCCGAGAACATGTTGTGGGTGGCAAAGACTATCATGCGCCTTATGTCTTTTGAAATCTGATACTGGTCGCCCACTTTGAGGAAAAATCTCGCCAACCTGTCAGGCGTCACGTCGTCGATGATATTCTCGGAAAATACTCCTTTTCCCGCCTGTTCCAGCGCCCTGCTGTCCACATCGGTAGCAAATATCTTTATATCTCTCTTTACTTTGAGCTCGTCCATAACTTCCTGAAACAGTATGGCTACGGAATAAGCCTCTTCTCCCGTGGAGCATCCCGCCGACCACACCCTTATAGGCTCGTTTTCCTTTGCTCTTTCAACTATCTTATATATGGCGTTGTACTTGAGCTTTTCAAAGAAGGCAGCGTCACGGAAGAAGTTGGTCACTCCGATGAAAATTTCCCTTGTCAGTATGTTCACTTCCTCCGGGTTATCTCCCAGAAGCCTTGCAAATTCCGACAAAGTGGCCGTGTGAGTAACCAGCATTCTTCTCTCTATCCTTCTCAGTATGGTGGATCTCTTGTAATAGGTGAAATCTATTCCGCTGGCGTTTTTCAGTATGGTGTATATGTGAGACAGGGTCTCCTCCTCCGAAAACGGCGCGTCATCGTCGGAAATAGAGCTGTCCGTCCTGAACGGCTTTAAAAGTATGTCCGTGTTGGAGAAGTTCAGGATTTCCTCGGCGATTTCCTCAGGTGAAAGGACAAAATCCGCAAGTCCGGTGTTTATAACACTTCGCGGCATTCCGTCGAATTTGGAGCTGTCCGGATCCTGAGCTATTACCAGTCCTCCCACTTCCTTTATGGCCTTTACACCCTTTGTCCCGTCGGAGCCTGTACCTGAAAGAACCACTGCTATGGAGTGTTCCCTCTTTTCCTCAGCAAGAGATGCGAAGAATGCGTCTATAGGGTGATTCAGTGTTCCCGGCGCATCTGAAAGGTAAAGACATCCGCCCTTTATGGTCATGTATTTCTTAGGAGGTATCAGGTACACCGTGTCCGCTTCCACGCCCATACCGTCCTCAGCCTGGCAGACGTTCATCTCCGTGTGCTTTCCCAGGATATCCGCCATCAGGCTCTTATAGTCGGGAGAAAGGTGCTGTATAACCACGAAGGAAAGTCCGCTGTTTGGAGGCATGTAATCGAAGAACTGCTGGAGCGCTTCAAGTCCTCCTGCGGACGCCCCTATTCCTATGATGAGAGGCTCTGCCCCTTCGTTTTCCACAGGGCTGTTTTTTCTGGTTTCTTCACTGCTCATATATTTTCCTCCTGTTCAGTGCTCTTCAGCTCTTCCGTGCTTTTCTCAAGGTACTTTCTCACGAACTCGTCCTCCGGAAGGGGTCTGTCGTAATAGTACCCCTGTCCGCACCGGCACCCGGCTTCGAGGAGCACGTCTATCTGCTCCTGTCTTTCTATTCCCTCTGCGACACATCCCATTCCGTACTTTTCGCAGATTTCCGCTATGTCTCTTACTATGGTTCTGCTGATTGGATTTGACGTTACTTCCAGTATGAGGCTTTTGTCGAGCTTTACTCCGTCAAAGTCTGCCCCTGCAAAGAGCAGCAGATTTGCATATTTTGACCCGAAATCGTCCAGAGTCAGCTTCAGCCCGCATTCGTGGTACTGCTCAATCGTCGTCTTAAACTCCTCCAGGTTCATGCCGTCGCTTCCCTCCGTTATCTCCAGGTCGAGAATGTCAGCAGGAAGTTCGGGGTGACGGCTCTGTATCGCCAGAATAGATGCCAGCGTAGACGGATGGGCAAGGGTCACTCTCGAAACGTTAACCGCCACCGGAACGAGTCCAAAACCCTTTCCTTTCCACTTTTCAATCCGGTCAAGGCACTTTTCCATGACCATGAGATCCAGGTACCTTATAAGCCCGTCCTCTTCCAGAAGCTGTATGAACTTCGATGGAGGAATTATCTCGCCATCCCGTGATACGCCTCTTATGAGAGCCTCTGCACCGACGAGCCTTCCCGTAGGCATGTCGATTTTGGGCTGATAGTAGACAGTAAACCGTCCAGCCCGCACCGCCTCGCCAACGCTGCGGAAACCCTCGGTGGGCGCGTCCATGGTACCTGCTTCAAGAGGTGTGGACGTCTGGACACAGTGCATGATAGAGCGGGCCTCGTCCACCAGAGTCTTTCCGCTGAACACTCCGTCGGTCCAAGTAGTACCCAGGCGCAGCTCGTTGGGGTAACGGCGGTGGAGGGCCGCCCTCAGCCGGGCACAGCGGCTGGTAAATACCTGCTGAGTAGTGTTTGGGCACAGTGTGACAAACTCCGCATCCCAGGTGCGGAAAATCAGCCCCGGGCCGAAGATATCCGTCAGGGTCTTGCAGACATACCACAACAGCTTGCCGCCGTACTCAAAGCCCTGACTGCCGTTGACAG
>CASFAX010000012.1 GCA_949292945.1 uncultured Bacillota bacterium
TAATCTTCAAAGAGAATTGGATGCCAGTCTGTTGCCATTCCCTCTGGGGTTGGTCTATGGATGCTTCGACCTTTCCCCGTATCTCCTCCGCTGCTCGTTCGACTGGCACCGAACGAGCAGCGGAGGATCACCGAAAGAAGAGCGGCGAAAGTAGGGAGGAATCAAGGGAAGAATGAAGAATAAGTTATGAATAATAATAAAAAACATGCTTAATGGGATAAACTTCAATAGAATTTCCGTACTTTTGTATTTGTCCTTTGTCCACGCCGAAACCACGTGGTGGCTGGGCGGGAAGGGACAACATATTGATAAAGGCGTTTACTGGACGCTTGGGTTTTGACATCCTAAGAATCTCGCAAATTCGAACTATTCGTCAAAGACCAAGCAACGGGGACGCCCCAAGGGTGTTTATAAGGGCTTGCTGTACCTTGCATGAAGGTATCGGTATGGCAAGTAAATATAGCACGGCGTGGGGCTTTCGGCGTTGCTCGTTTCGACGAATTGGGCAATGCGAGAGCCTTTAGGATGTGGAACGAGCGATGGTATCGGCTCCACGTTTTTATTTATATGTGTGAAAGATAACATGAAGGTCAGTCTCGGAGCCAACTGGCAACCTTAAAATGACTGATATGAAAAACAGAAAAATGCCATCTTTCCGTTCGTGGGGACGCAAGTTTGCATGGACATGCGGCTTTGCCTTGTTGGGCATGACGGTTTTTGCCCAATCGAAAAAGCCGACCGTCATGATTCTTCCCAGAATATCCATGTCAAGGGAAATCTCAAAGATTACCGCAGCAAGAGCTATGCAAGGAAGGCTGAGCACCACGTGAGCATAAGCTTTTGTCATGAGAGCGTCAGACGCCCGCACAGGCAGGGATTTCAGTATCCACATGGTCTTTCCTTCTACGGATACGCTTGGCGCCGATATGGTAACAAGGGATGCCATAAGTCCCAGAATTGCGCAGGCAGCAGCTCCCGTAAGGCTTCCGTCCGGATCCATCACATGAAGGAACATGGCAAGTTCGTCCTTTCTCATCTGGTACCACACTATGGCTGCAACCACCGGCATGAACACCAGGCCTAATCCGGCGTTGAACATGTAGGACGGGCTTCCGAAGAAGTGCTGTATCTCCTTTCTCACCAGAGCCGTCTTCTGCCCGCTCACCTTCATGGCTTTGGCCTTGTAGGCTATTTTCTTCTGTCCCCTGTTTGCCGTTGCGATTTTCACAAAGCTTGCCGATATGATCCAGTACACGACGGCAAAAGGAACTATTGCGCACACCGCAAATATGGCAAAGCTTGCAAAGCTTCCGTCAAATATACCCCTTCCGAAGTGGTAGAAAGGCGGCAGCGCCTTTTTTATAGCATCTCCCACAGCTTCACCGTTTTCTATGAGTATGTCTATGTACTTCTGCCACATGAAGCATATGTACATATAGGCCCCAAACATTATAACGGTTAGAACCGTAACTACTGCATTTTTTCTCCTCATCCTGGAGCTGATGAGAGCTATGAGCCACCCTGCAAGGGCTGATACTGCCATAACCATGAAAGGAAGCAGCAGTGTGCTTAAGATCAGAATCAGCGCCCCGGAAAATGTAATTCCGTGCTTATATATGAAAACCGCTGCTCCCGGAATGATAACCATAAGTTCCATTACCAGGTTCAGCCCCAGAAGTGATACCATTCTGGACATGAGTATGTCCCGGGGCCTTATAGGCATTGCCAGGAGCATCTCGTTGTCCTTTGCCTCGAATATCTGATTTTGTGTGGCGAACACGCTTCCTATGAAACAAAGGAGGAAGATCATAAGCCCCATGAAGCCGAAGTACAGCCACCCCAGACCTGTCATAACGAAAGCGTCGCAGATTTTGTAGAAGATGATTCCGAAAAGTCCCATGAATACCGCCACCACGTATACGGCGAGGATGGTGTAGAGAATCTTGGAGGTCTTTGTCATCTTCTTTTTGGAGCCTGAAGCCGCGCCGGACAGCAGGGCTTTAATTCTTATCCTGATAAGTGTCAGCAGCATGTCCGTCCTCCTACTTCTCTTCGTCAAGTTCCAGGAATACGCTCTCAAGAGATTCGTCTCCCTTTACCTCTTCCATGGTTCCGGAAGCTATGAGCCTGCCCTGCTTTATGATAGCCACCTTGTCGCAGAGCTTTTCCGCAACTTCGAGGACGTGGGTTGAAAAGAATATGGCTCCGCCACCGTCGCAGTGCTTTCTCATCATCTGCTTCAGAAGGTGGGCCGCTTTCGGGTCCAGTCCCACAAAAGGCTCGTCCATTATTATGAGCTCCGGCGAATGGATGAAGGCTGCAATTATGGCAAGTTTTTGCTTCATACCGTGGGAATAGGCGCTTACAGGCTGAGCCAGATCCGCCGTCAGCTCGAACATGTCAGCAAGCTCCTTTATCTTTGCCTCCCTCGTCTCCTTGTCCACCTGGAAAACGTCTGCTATAAAGTTAAGGTACTTTATTCCGGAGAGAAACTCGTAGAGATCCGGGTTATCCGGAATGTATGCAAGCTTCCTCTTGCAGGTCAGCGGGTCGGTCTTCACGGAACTTCCGCCTATGAATATTTCTCCCTCATCGAAGGTAAGAATTCCGCAGCACGACTTTATTGTAGTCGTCTTTCCGGCTCCGTTGTGGCCGATAAAGCCGTATATCTCTCCCTTCTGAATGTGAAGGCTGAGATCGTCCACCGCCTTCTTTTCTCCGTACGTCTTTGTCAGATGTTCAATTTTCAGCATTTACTTTTCTCCTTTTCGGTTTTTTACACACTCGCTGAGCAGGTACTCTATCTGTCCGTTTATGGAACGGAAGTCCTCCTCCGCCCACGCTGCAATATCTTCCCAGAGGGACGGCGAAAGCCGCAGGATAAGCTGCTTCCGTCCCTTCTCCTTCTGCTTTAAAGCCTTTTCCTTTTCCTTTATATCGGCTTCCATTTTCTCCAGCTGGGCCAGCTTTTTCCGGAGTTTTTCTTCCTTTTCCAGAGCACCCCCCCAGTCCCGGTTCGTGGTGTCATTCATTCAGATCCCCTCTTTAATAGATGCTTCCACTGTTTACTATAGGCT
The DNA here is from genome assembly GCA_949292945.1 of uncultured Bacillota bacterium. Taxonomy (GTDB): domain Bacteria; phylum Bacillota; class Clostridia; order Peptostreptococcales; family Anaerovoracaceae; genus Avanaerovorax. Next base: position 3,078 of record CASFAX010000012.1, read on the forward strand.
GAGTGTCCTTTTCGGAGCAGAGCACTACCATGAGGTTTGATACCATGGCAGCCTTTCTCTCTTCGTCAAGGAATACCACTTCTTCTTCGCTCAGTTTGTCTATGGCCATCTTAACCATGCTCACAGCGCCCTCAACTATCTTCGTCCTGGCTGCTATAACTGCCGATGCCTGCTGGCGCTTAAGCATTGCCGCCGCTATTTCCTCGGCGTATGCGAGGTGAGTGATTCTGACTTCCACTATTTCAAGACCTGCAAACTCCACCTTCTCGGCAAGGGCGTTCTTCATAGTCTCTGCGATTTCCTGAGAGCTTCCGCGCAAAGTCTTTTCCGTGCTCTCATCGTCGGCTTTCGCATCGGTTTCCGCAAAATCGTAAGGATAGAGCCTTGCGGTGTTTCTTATGGTTGAATCGGTCTGGATGGAAAGGAACTCGCTGTAATCCTCAACGTTAAATACAGCTTTTGTCGGATTTACAACCCTCCAGATAACCACTGCTCCTATGACTACGGGATTTCCCATGATGTCGTTTACCTTCTGGATTCCGTTGTTTAAGGTTATGTCCTTAAGGGATACGGTCTTCTTGGCGTTGATCTTAGGCGTCCCCGTGGAGCTTCCTTTCTTTCCTCCCTCGATTGCAATCTCTGCAGCGTTTCCCGCAGCCTTTGCGATGGCGCTTCTGTATGCCGGGTTGTTATAGCTTGCAAAAGGGTTTACGAAGTAGAATCCTGACTCCATAATGGTTCCGTAGTACTTACCGAACAAAGTCAGCACCAGGGCTTCGTTAGGCCCTACCACTTTAAGCCCGCCGTAGAGAATCGGCGCAACGCACATTCCTAAAATGCATACGACCAGAAGAACCGCTCCCAGAGCAGTGTTCCCGCCGTCGATCATAAATGCGCCGAAGATGATTCCTGCGATGAATATAAGTATGAGCAGGGTCGTCAGTATGAGCATGGCCATACCGTTTCTCGGCTTTATTATCTTCTGTTCAACATCTCTGTTCATGTCTTTTTCCTCCTCGGTTGCCTGAGTTGAGTCCGGTGTGCGCTTCGGCGGCTCGCACCTCGCCTTGCGCGCCAAACTCATTTTGATATTATTTTGATATCATCTTTATAGCATTATGTACGGGATTTGTCAACGCTGTTTTTGAAAAATCTCTGTATCGATTTAAATGCCTGCTATTAAGGTGTCTGTGGTGACAATATTGCTAATATATCCGGTTAATGTCACCTTTGTCACCACCCGCAGGTGATTTTCACGTCAAATGGTGACATATTTAGCTGTAGGAAACAATTATGTCACCATTTCCGAGCTCATTTTTCTCTAAATGCATGCTGTGGGTACAAACACGGTGACATACGGGGATTTTGTCACCACCTTGGATTCCAACATCGTAGCAAGGGCACCGTCATAACGTTATAACCGAGCCGCCGCGACTTTTCACAATTTCTTTTTTAACTATCGAATATGTTTTCTTTTTACGCCCCTTCGCGGTATAATTTATAGTATCATGCGGGTTATCAGATAAAATTCCATCAGAAATATACGGGAGAAATTTTATGCCAAGGGAAAATATATATCTTATCGGATTCATGGGGGCGGGAAAATCCACGGTAGCCGCCGCCCTGTCAGAGCTTACGGGAAGCCCCATCGTGGAAATGGATGAAGTCATAGCAGGTCGCGCAGCCATGCCTATCCCTGAAATTTTCAGGACAAAGGGTGAAGATGCCTTTCGCGAAATGGAGACAGACCTTTTAAGGGAGCTTTCTCTTGAAGGAGCCTCCCCTGCCATAGTCTCCTGCGGCGGCGGGGCTGCCTTAAAAGATGAAAACGTAAGCCTGATGAAAGACGGCGGCCTGATCGTACTTCTTTCCGTGAAGCCCGAAACGGTTCTTGAAAGGATTTCAGGAGACGGAAACCGCCCCGTCCTTGCGGCGTGCAAAACTCCGGAAGACGTAAAAGCTCTCATGGAGAAGAGACTTCCATACTATAAAAAAGCTGCCCGTTTCACCGTGGCCGTAGACGGCAGAACCCCCGGTGAAATAGCAGCCGAAATTCTCTCTCTGTTAAGCTGATTTTCTGTTTTTTATCACGTTCAAAGCTATATAGATTCCCATGAGTACCAGAGCCGAAATCAGAACCACAGCATACTTTGACGGCTCCGAAACCTCTTTGCCTGAAAAGTATATGGTGCAGTCCAGAAAATCCCCTATGTAGTCCGTCACCTCGGCAGGAACACCCTGACTTTCCATTTCAGTTAAAACGCCATTCAGGGAATATTCTCTCACCAGAGACGTTCCGTAAGTCCCCGGAAGAAATGATACCGCTTTTCTCAGGCCTTCTCCGAAAGCGGAAATCGGCATGTAGCCGCCGCATATGAAGCCGTACCCCGCGCTTATTATGGAGCTTACCGCCGAAATCTGACCTTCTGTCGATAAGAAGAAATTCACCACAGAGGACAGGGCTATTCCGAAAAACGCCAGAAGAAATACGGACGCAAACAGCATCAGCACATCGCCGGGAGACATGAACCACCCCATGAATCTAACGTAGGCCAGACATATCCCCGTTGAAACGAAGCATATTATAAGGGTTGATACCAGTGAAGCGCAGACGTACCCCGCAGACAGGACCGCAGGGTTTGCCGGCGTTATGGCAAGGTCTCTCACCGCGCCCCTCGCCTTATCCTGAACCATGAGAAGGTTGGTGCAGAAGGCCACGGTGACGCAGGATACAGCCAGAATGGACGACATGAGCTGGCCCGCTACAATTCCGTCGATTACATCTCCTGATACTTCGATTCCGTCAGGCATGCTGCTGACGAAGTTGTCCCTGTACACGTTTCCCAGGAATGTTGCATAGAGGACGAGAAGTATGGCAGGAGTTATGAGAGATGTGAAGAACATTCCCTTGTCCTTAAAGAAAAGCTTTATATTTCTCTCAGTAAAAACCGCAAGGGTCATTCTATTCACCGCCTTCCCCGGGATTTCTTCCCGTAACCTCAAGGAAAACGTCGTCCATCCTGCCCTTGGTTATCTCGTAATCCGAGAATATCTCAGGATGCTTCAAAATCAGCTCCGTCGCTTCCCGGGTGTTTCCCACGGAAATCCGAAATCCGTCTCTGACTTTCTCATACTTTCCCTTGCCCAGTGCTTTTACATCTTCCTTCGTCACCCCGTAAATAGTTACAAAGTCTCCCGAATACGTATTTTTCAGCTGAAGTGGCGTCCCTTCTGCTGCCTTTCGTCCTCCGTCTATTATTACGACAAAATCCGCATCGGCTGCCTCCTCCATGTAATGGGTGGTGAGAAACACAGTCATCTTCTGTTCCCTTCGCAGGGCAGATATTACGCTCCACAGCTTCTTTCTCGTCTGAGGGTCAAGTCCCGTGGTAGGCTCGTCGAGAATCAGTATCTTTGGGCTGTGAATGAGGGCCCTGGCTATGTCTATTCTCCGTCTCTGCCCTCCGGAAAGCTTGCCCACGGGCCGCTTCATAAGTCCGTCCAAATCGAGAAGTGCGGAAAGCTCTGCGAGCCTGTCCTTAAACGCCTTTCCCGTTATTCCGTAAAGGGACGCCCTGCTCTTAAGGTTGTCGTAGACCGTAAGGGGCGAATCGAGAGCAGAACTCTGAAATACAACTCCGATTTTCTTCTTTATCTCATCGGCGTTTCTTTCAGGCCTTTCCCCGTCGATTTCTATTTCACCTTCATCCCTTGAAAGCTGGCCGCAGAGAATGTTTATAGTCGTAGACTTTCCCGCCCCGTTTACTCCGAGAAATGCAAAAAGCTCACCTTCCCGCACACGGAAGCTGAGGTCGTCCACCGCTTTTAAATCCCTGAACGATTTGCTCAGGTGGTCGATTTTTATTATATCTTCTGTCATATATTGTACTCCTGCCTGAGATTATACCATAGCCCTAAGGCGGCATACAGTTAAATTTACGTAATATTTCCTGAAGGCATTGAAGCAAACGGTTGTTTTATTGTATAATGGACACATTGGTTTCAGGTATACAGGAGTAAGGAGAATTTATTTATGGATTTTATCGCGGATATTATAAGCAGCATAAGCAATTACCTGTACAGCTATATCCTCATAGCTCTGCTCATAGCTGCGGGACTTTATTTTTCTTTGAGGACCAGATTCGTTCAGATAAGGCTCTTTGCCGAATCCCTCAGGGTTATCACAGAGCCTAAGAAAGATAAGGATTCCATTTCATCGTTTCAGGCTCTTATGGTGTCCACTGCGTCGAGAGTCGGCACAGGCAACATCGTAGGCGTTACAGGCGCCATCATAGCAGGAGGCCCCGGCGCCGTGTTCTGGATGTGGCTCATTGCCGTTTTGGGAGGAGCTTCGGCTTTCGTAGAATCCACCCTTGCGCAGATTTATAAAAAACGCGGTGCAGACGGTTCCTACGGCGGCCCTGCCTATTACATAAAGCAGGCCTTAAAGGCTCCGGCGCTGGGCGGAGTTTTCGCCGTCTTTCTAATTCTGACCTACATGGGAGGATTCAACGCTCTGGCATCTTTTAACCTTACCGACTTTGTCAAAGCCTACGTGCCGTCGGAAAATGCTACCCTTTACATCGGAGCCGTAGTGTCCGTCCTTTCTGCCGTCGTAATCTTCGGCGGAGGAAAGCGCATATCAAAGGCGACTCAGGTCATCGTTCCCATAATGGCCGTAGCCTATATCGCCGTTGCCCTTCTCGTAATCGTATTAAACATAGGGTCGTTTCCGTCTGTTATCGCCGGAATATTCAAAGGTGCATTCAGCTTCACCTCAGTTGCGGGAGGAATTTTCGGAGCCACCATTATGAACGGTATAAAGAGAGGGCTTTACTCCAACGAAGCCGGCATAGGTTCCGCACCTAACGCCGCAGCTTCCGCCGACGTTTCCCACCCCGTAAAACAGGGCCTCGTTCAGATGCTTTCCGTGTTCATCGACACCCTGCTTATCTGCTCCTCCACCGCTTTCATGGTTCTCTGCTCGGGAGTAGACCCTGCAGGATATGTAGACGACGCCGGAAACGCCCTGAGCGGAGCTTACATACAGGATTCCCTGGGGGTAAACTTCGGAGCCTTCGGAGGAATCTTCATAACTGCAGCTCTGGCCCTCTTCGCTTACACCACCCTGGTGGGAAATTACTTCTATGCCGAGATGAACATAAGCTACATATATAAGGACGCCCTTTCAAGCAAATCCTTTATGACCGTGTTCAGACTCGTCGCCGTCGCCGTCATCTTCCTCGGCGCCCAGTTTTCCGCAGGTCTTGCCTGGGATACGGCGGACGTTCTCATGGGCTGCATGGCTCTCATAAACGTGCCTGTCTGCATCATCTTAGGAAACACGGCCTTTAAGGCTTTAAGGGATTACACCTCGAAGAAAAGAGAAGGAAAACCTCTGGAATTTAAAGCCGCCGACATCGGCATTGAAGGCACGGACTACTGGAATTAAAACGCATTTAAACAGGCGTGCGCCGCCTGGCGCACCACGGTAAAGCCGCCCTCCCGAAACGGGAAGGCGGCTTTTCTCATAGCGTGTAATATTTATTTATCAACTACAGGTATTGGCGTATCGTCGTATGCATCAAGGTCGTTGATGTACTTCTTAGTCTCCTTGGCTATTACCGGCGACAGCAGCAGTACCGCAATCAGGTTAGGTATAGCCATAAGTGCGTTGAGTATATCTGCTACAGTCCATACCATGTCGAGAGCTACGATAGGAGCGATGAAAGCAACTGCCAGGTAGAGAATTCTGTAAGGAAGGATTCCCTTTCTTCCTGCGAAGTACTCAACGGCTCTCTCACCGTAGTATGCCCAGCCGAGAATAGTCGACCATGCAAACGTGATGATACCTAATGTAAGAACGATAGGTCCGAAGTAAGGAATCTGCGCAAATGCCTCTGTGGAGAGAACTCCGCCGTCTCTGATGTCGCCCATATTAACGTCAGGGTTCTTCATGATGGTAGTTACCAGTACGAGACCTGTCATCAGGCATACAACTACTGTATCCCAGAAGGTTCCCGTGGAGGATACCAGAGCCTGTCTTACAGGGTTTCTGGTCTGTGCAGCTGCTGCGGCAATCGGTGCGGAACCCATACCGGATTCATTGGAGAAGAGTCCTCTTGCAACACCGAACTGGATGGCAGCTCTTATACCTGTACCAACAAGTCCGCCTGCGGCAGCGCCCGGAGTAAATGCCAGAACGCATATGGTCTTGATTGCCGGAATGATGAAGTCATAGTTCATGATGAGAATTACGATGCATCCCAGCACGTAGAATCCTGCCATGAAAGGAACCAGTCTCTCGCACACGTTTGCGATGGATTTGATTCCGCCCAGAATTACGATACCCGTCATGATTACGATGATAGTACCGGTAACTACGTTAGGAACGCCGAAGTTGCCGTGTACAACGTTGGCGATGGCGTTAACCTGAGTAGCGCATCCTATACCGAAAGAAGCGAATCCTGCGAAGATGGCGAATATCATGCCCAGCCACTTCATGTTCAGGCCTCTTTCCAGAGCGTACATGGCGCCGCCCTGCATACGTCCATCCTTCGTCTTAACTCTGTACTTTACAGATATGAGGGACTCGGAGTATTTGGTAGCTATACCGAAGCAGCCGGTAAGCCATATCCAGAGAACAGCTCCCGGACCGCCCATGGCTATGGCGGTTCCTACACCTACGATGTTACCTGTACCGATGGTAGCTGCAAGAGCCGTGGTAAGTGCACCGAACTGTGATACCTCACCTTCTGCATCCGGATCCTTCGCTACGGAAAGCCTGATGCCCTTTGAGATTGATTTTACCTGAATAAATCCGGTTCTGAATGTCATGAACACGTGGGTTCCGAACAGGAGGATAATCATCCACCATCCCCAAACCCAGCCGTCAAGCTTGGTTATAAAATCACCAATCTGCGATAACACTTGTAATCACCTCTTTTTCTGAATAAGTCCTTAAATGATATAGAGATAATAAATATTACGTTTCTGATTATACATCATGTTCAGACAGATTTCAATAACTTATCACAATTTACTCATTTTTTACGCACATTTTTATTATCTGCCTTTTATTCCTTTTCAAAGCATGTGAAAACGCCCGAACAGGAAATGTCCGGGCGCCGCCCATATGTTTTTCTATTTATCTCACTGATTATCTCTCTACGTTAAACGCTCCGAATCCCGGGTAGACAGCCGCAGCGCCAAGCTCCTCCTCTATTCTTAGAAGCCTGTTGTACTTTGCCACTCTCTCGCTTCTGCTCGGAGCTCCCGTCTTTATCTGGCAGGTGTTGAGAGCCACTGCAAGGTCTGCAATGGTGGTATCCTCTGTTTCACCCGAACGGTGGGATGTTACCGCCGTATAACCTGCCTTGTGAGCCATCTTAATGGCTTCCAGGGTTTCGGAAACCGTTCCTATCTGATTAAGCTTTATGAGAATGGAGTTTCCGCATCCCATGGATATACCCTTTGCCAGTCTCTCTGTATTTGTAACAAAGAGGTCGTCTCCCACCAGCTGAACTCTTCCGCCCAGCTTTTCCGTCAGCAGCTGCCATCCTTCCCAGTCCTCTTCATCAAGGCCGTCTTCCAGGGAAATTACAGGGTACTTTCCGCAAAGCTCCTCCCAGTGTGCTACGAGCTCTTCCGACGTGTACTTCTTTCCGCACTTAGGAAGGACGTATTCTCCCTTCTTGCTTCCCTTCCACTCGCTGGCAGCGGCGTCGAGGGCGAGAACGAAATCCATTCCCAGTTCGTATCCTGCTTCTCTTACTGCCCTGAGTATGTATTCTATGGCTTCTTCATCGCTTTTTAAATCAGGAGCAAAGCCGCCTTCATCACCTACGGATGTGGCAAGGCCGTCCGCCTTCAGCAAAGCCTGAAGCTTGTGGAACACTTCCGTGCACCAGCGAAGGCCCTCTCTGAAAGAAGGAGCTCCGGCAGGCATGATCATGAATTCCTGAACGTCTACTGTATTGGCTGCGTGAGCGCCGCCGTTTAAGATGTTCATCATAGGAACGGGCAGTCTGTTTGCCGAAACGCCTCCCAGGAATCTGTAGAGAGGAATTTCAAGCGAAGATGCAGCAGCCTTTGCGCACGCGATGGAAACGGCCAGCATTGCGTTGGCTCCCAGCTTGGATTTATCCTTCGTCCCGTCAGCTTCTATCATAGCTTTATCGATAGCGTACGTATCCGATGCGTCCATATCCATGAGGAGCCGGTCAATGGTGGTGTTGATGTTTTCAACTGCCTTCTGTACGCCTTTTCCCCCGAATCTGCTCTTGTCGCCGTCGCGCAGTTCCAGAGCCTCGAATTCTCCTGTGGATGCGCCGCTAGGTGCGGCTCCTATTCCAACCGTTCCGTCTGAAAGAAGCACTTCAGCTTCTACTGTAGGATTTCCTCTGGAGTCGATAATCTCTCTTCCTTTAACCTGCTCAATCATCAAATACGGTTTCATGACTTTCTCCTTTTCTCTAAAGTACCATTTCGATGTTATCTATTCCTCTTCCGAAGGCGCGGTAATCCTGTCAGTGATCCTCTCAAAGTTATCCCTGATGTACGTACCTGCCTTCAGGACTATAGGCATACCCAGATTGGTGGATATCTGTATATTTCTGTCCTGCTGTATGACGCCTGCTATCTCCGGCTGGAGGACCGACGTGATTTCGGAAAGCTTTGGTGCGTATCCGGCGGCCATGAGCTCTGCCACGGCTTTGTTTACCACCAGCCACCTTTTTGAAATTCCGAGAAAGACGAGCTCTCTGTCCAGATTGTCAGCGTCCCTTATGGATGAATACTCCGGATTTACCACGATTACAGCCTCGTCTGCTCCGGCTGACGCCAGTACGAGACCGTCGTCTATTCCGGAAGGAGAATCGATTATGACGTAGTCGTAGGTGTTCTTCAGTTTTTCGCAGAGCACCTTCATATGAAGAGGCGTCAGGGTGCCGTCGTCCCTTGAAGGAGCAGCGGCCATAACGTAAAGGCTGTCAAAGCGCTTGTCCTTTATGAGAGCCTGTTTTATTCTGCAAAGCCCGGTAAGAACGTCGTAAACGTCGTAAACCACATTGTTCTCAAGGCCGAAGTAGAGATCCAGGTTACGAAGGCCTAAATCCATATCGAGAACCACCACGCTGTGGCCTCTCATGGCCAGCGTAGCGCCGAAGTTTACGGCGAACATGGTCTTTCCGGTTCCTCCTTTTCCCGATGTAATCAAATACGTCTTTCCCATTCTTTCCTCCAAACATCATATCAGGATACGCCCAGTTCCTCCCCCATTTAAGGTCTGCGCCGGCATACTTAAAGGTCAAAGTAGGCGTTTAATATATCCTTTGTCACAGGAGCTGCAGTCGTGGACCATCCGCCTTCAACAAGCATTACGACGACGGCTATTTCAGGGTCGTCGGCAGGAGCCAGAACCACCGTCCACGAAAAGTAGTCGTAAGTATCCTTCTCAGAGTTTATCATGCTCTGATTTATCTTGTAGTCGCTGACCTCTATGAGAGCCTGATCCACCGCGTCGTTTTCCGTCGAATACTTTGCCGGATCGTCCAGCATGAGTTCCTTCATTTTCTTCTCTATCTGAGACCAGGTCACGTCGGTTCCCGCTGCGGAATTAAAGGAACTCAGGTGATTCTTAACGTATTCTACCTCGTCCGCAGGCTGTTTTATGCCCTGATTTTCAGCCGTACCGGTCTTAGCCGCTACGGAAACAGGGTAAGACGAACCGTAGACACCTGAAAGGGTTCCGCTGGTGGTTACCCTCTTCATTCCCTTTATGACTTCCTTCCAGTCGCTCTCCGGTATGCCTATGTCCACGGCTTCCGATGCCTTGGATTTCTCCTCGCCGCCGACGCTCTTTATGAGGGTCAGCTCGTTTCGAATGCCCTTGTTTCCCAGGGTCGCGATGTACCTTGCCATCTGTACAGGCGTATATGCGTTAAGGCCCTGGCCTATGGCCGTGTTGAAGACGTCTCCCGTAGTCCACTCGGCCTGATTGAAGTAGTCGAACTTTACCATGGAAGCAACGTTCTCCACCTGGTCGTCCTTTACTTCCGTGTTCTCCCTTATTAAATCGATAAGATCCTGGTAATCCGGATTATCATATATGTAATCGGCTATGGTCGTGATATTCTCAGAGAGCCTGTCGTAATCGGCAGTGACTTCCTCCGGGAAGTATGTGCTGGCGTTGTCGTATATGGCGTTCCATGCCCCGTAGCGGTAGTTTGCCATCTTCGTATCCGCCGTAGCTATAGGCATAACCGTCTCATATATCTCTATTCCGCTGGCCTCGCCGAGCCCGAACTGGCTTGCCGTTTCCAGCATCTTATCCACATCTATATCCTCGGTATATCCCAGGGACTCTCCCGTGCCCCAGTCCTTATCCGTAGCTATGCAGTAGAAATAGTAGTTGCAGGAATTTCCTATGCCCCACTCCAGATTTTCCGAGCCGTGGGTTCCGCCGTACTCGTTCCAGGCAGAGCATCCGAATGTTCTTCCTCCGTACTCAATCCTTCCCCGGTCCTGTATCTGCCTGTAAGGATCCAGGCCGCACTTTAACGCCGTCAGAGCCGTAATAGGCTTGAATGTGGATCCCGGCGATACGCTGGTCATGGTGGCGTTGTTATATAACGGGGCCGGAGACAGAGCGTCTCTCGGGTTTTCCGCCTGAACCGACTCCCATTCCGACGTGGATATGCCGTCGGCGAACATGTTCAGGTCAAAATCCGGGTAGCTTGCCATGGCGAGGACTTCCCCCGTCTTTACATCTACGGCAACGGCCGCGCCGCTTCCGCTGTGCTCCGAGCCCTTTATTGCCTTCTCCAGAGAAGTCTCGGCTGTTTTCTGAAGATCAAGATCTATAGTGAGGTATATATCCTGCCCCTTTTCCGGCTCGGTTTCGCTTATGGTCGCAACCTCTTCTCCCGCGCTGTTGACCCTGATGGTCTTCACGCCGGGTATTCCGTGAAGATACGACTCGTATGCCGCCTCTATTCCGTCCTTTCCGATGAGGTCTGTGGAAGTGTAACCGTCTTCCGACGTGTAAGAGTCGGCCTCGCTTTCGGATATGGCGCCCATGTATCCCAGCACATGGCAGGCCGTGTTGTCCTCCGGATAGGTTCTCTCGGTTCCCGTAGTAACCGATACCCCTTTTACAGCCGATTCCTCGAAGTATATGACGCTTTCCTTGGAAACGTCCTTTGCTATGGTAAAGGGTATATATCTGGTATATCCGTTATTGGCAACCTGATCCCTTATTATGAATATCTTTCTCGCTTCGCTGTCGGACAGATCTTCGTCTACTTTGTACTTTTCCCTGAGTTTGTCAAAGCATTCCTCTGCGGTCATGCCCTCGTCTATCTCTTTTTCAGTGAATCCGAACTTAGACCAGAAGTTCTTCTTCTGAGTCTGATAGACGTACTCCATGGTTCTCACGGTAATTGGAAGGCTCACTCCGTACTTTTCCGTAAGAGTATCCATGGCCTTGTATCTGTCGCTGTCGTCTATATTGTACTCGGCGCAGGTCATGGAAAAGAGCTGGTACGCCGTAATCTCCGTGTCATACCCGTTCTTTCTGAGCCACTCTTTCTCATCCTCATCGTAGGTGTACGAGAAATTGCCGTCTTCATCTATCTCTATGGCAAAATCATCAACGACCTCGTCTCCGTTTTCAAGGAGCCTGTTTACAGCCGTAAGGGCTGAATCGTTTATCTCCTCCGTGGTCAGTGAGCTGGCGTTAAAGGTTACGTTGAAAATCTGCCTGTTTCCTGCCAGAAGCTCACCGTTTCTGTCGTAGATGTTTCCCCTGGGCGCGGACGTGGTAATCGTCTTCGTGCTCTGCTGGGAAGCTTCTTCCGTCCATCTGCCGTTCTCTGCAACTGCCAGAACGAAAAGTCTGACGCCCAGTATAAGCATCAGTATAACGATGAAGCCGACGATAAGCCGGTACCTTAAGTCGAAAAATCTTACGTCTTTTTTCATCTGAAATACCTGTCTCTTCTGTGCTTTATCAGCCTTCTTACAAGAATAAAGTAAAGTATCATGCCGAAGATGAAGTTTCCGGCTGCAGAAGCCGGTATCTGCGACATGGCGTATATGAAGCTGTACGGACTTACCGCCAGCCTGTAAAGTATCCAGGTTACCACGTAATCGATGATTATCGCCCCCAGATATACTCCCGCCGTCATGAGAACGTTCTCCACGTTTATGAACCGCCTTACGGCAAGGACAAAGGCTGCAGCAGCCGCAAAGGCTATTACGGATGCGCCCGCATACTGATCGGCTCCTATATCCTGAAACAGCTCCAGAACGCTTCCCGTAATCAGAGCCGGGAGCACGTCTTCCGGAGAGTAGAAAAAGCAGAGCATGAGTCCTGCGGAAACTATCAGCTCGGGAGCCAGGTTCCACGGCAGAAGGCTGTTAAGAAAAGGCTGCAACACGAACGCTGCAGCAAATGCCGGAACTATCACTCTGTACTTCATAATACCACCGATACCTTGTCCAGAGACTGGAAGTCCACAGAAGGCTTTACGCTTATCCTGGTAAGCTGGGAATCTGAATCGTACCACACCTTCGATACGGTACCGATCTCGATTCCGTCCGGGTACATTCCCACTCCGGACGTAACCAGCACATCGCCCTCTTTTATACCGGATTTTTCCTCCAGCATGTATCCTGTAAGCTCGCCGTCTGAAGTTCCCTCGACGATGCCCAGCATGTCCGTATCCTTTCTGGACTTGAAGCTTATCTTAACCGACTCGTCCGTAAGGGACATGACTCTGGCCCACTTGTCGCCAACCTGGGAGACACGGCCTACGAGACCGTCTCCGCATATTACCACGTCGTTTTCCTCTATGCCGCTGTCGCTTCCTCTGTTTACGGTGAAAATGTTAGTCCAGTTAACTCCGTCAAAGGAAATTATCGTAGCTGTGACGATGTCGTCCGTACCTTCGATGAAATCGTAGTTCAAAGCCTCTGAAAGCTCCCTGAGATCGCTGAGTTCCTCCTCGTTTAACGCAAGTCTGCTAAGCTCTTCCTTAAGCTGATCCACTTCTTCTTTCAGTTCCTCGTTTTCCTTCTGCAGCTGACGGTAGGAAAAAATTCCGGAAACGTTTTCGGATATGGCGCGTCCTGCCTCAGTCATCTGTTTTTCCACATAGGAATACAGATTCCCGAACACCCCTGTGACGCCGCCCATGCCGCCTCTGGCTGCGGAAACCGAGAAAACTACCACTGCCGCCAGAAGTATGACTGCGGCAGCAGCTAAAACCTTGTGCTCTCTGATCCACCTCATTAAATGCTTTTCCTCTATCTTCTCTTAACGCTGGAAGCGTATACCTTCAGCTTCTCTATGTCGTTAAGGCTCATTCCTGTACCTAACGCAACTGCCTCAAAGGCGTTCTCGGCTATGGTCGCCTTCATCCCGGTTCTCTTCTCTATCAGCTTTCCGAGATTGTAGATGAGTCCGCCGCCGCCGGAAAGAACGATGCCGCTCTCCGCAATGTCCGCTGCGATTTCAGGCGGCGCCTTTTCGATGGTCGCCTTTATTCCGTCTATGACTATGTCCACAGACTCCTGAAGAGCCATCATTATGTCTCTGTTAGTAACGTCGATAATCTTAGGAAGACCGGATATGATGTCGCGGCCGCTGGCTTTCACCGTCTTTATTATCTCATCTCCGTTCTCATCGGTGTCGAGACACGCTGCTCCCGCCTGTATCTTAAGCTTTTCCGCAGTCTTTTCGCCTATGAGAAGGGAATATCTCTTTCTGACATACTGAATGATGGCTTCGTTGAACTTGTCCCCCGCATGCCTTATGGATGTGCTGGCTACTATTCCGCCAAGGGCCACGATAGCTATATCCGTAGTTCCGCCGCCGATGTCTGCGATCATGCACGCTGTGGCGCTGTCCACGTCAAGGCCTGCTCCTATGGCCGCTGCCATAGGCTCTTCAAGAATGTACACTTCGGAGGCTCCCATCTGGCGGACAACTTCCTCCACCGCTCTCTTCTCAACTTCCGTAACTCCGCTGGGAACTCCGACTACGGCTCTGTAGTTCTTTATCTTGTTTGCCGATACAGCCTTTGCTATGAACTCGCTGAGCATGTCCGCCGTTCTGTCAAAGTCTGAAATTACGCCGTCCTGAAGGGGCCTTATTACAGAAATATTGGCAGGAGCCTTTCCTATCATGGCCTTCGCCTCATCTCCCACCGCAAGGGTAACGTTTCTCCTGTTATCTACGGCGATTACGGAAGGCTCGTTTAAGACTATTCCGCTGTCCTTTATGTAAATCAGGGTATTGGCCGTCCCAAGGTCAATTCCCATGTCCTTAGCCGATAAAAAGTTAAGCATCCATCATACCTCCGAATAAATATCAACTGCACATTCGGGGAATCAATCCATAAGCCCTGCTCCCCCCATGCTTATATAACGTCCGTCACCTATTATAACGTGATCCAGAACCTTTATGCCCAGCACTCTGCCCGACTCCGCCAGCCTTTCGGTAGTCCTTATATCCTCGCTGCTGGGACTGGGATCGCCGCTGGGATGGTTGTGAACGAGAATTACAGCAGAAGCGGATTTTCTCACCGCCTGACTGAATACTTCCCTGGGATGGACCACTGCTCCCGAAAGATCGCCTACGGACACCTCATCGCAGAAAATTATCTTTCCCTTGGCGTCTACCAGAAGGCATTTGAAATACTCCTTCTGCTTATACCTGAGCTCCTCCATGAACATGTCCGCCACGCTTTCGGCCGACTCGATATTCCCCGCATATCTGGCCTGAGCCGAAGCTATGCGCTTTCCAAGCTCCACAGCTCCCGCAACGGCGCACGCCTTTGATCTTCCGACGCCTTTTACGTTCATAAGCTCCTCTATGGAAGCTCTTCCCAGGCCCTTAAGCCCTCCGTCCGTAACGGAGAGTATTTCCTCTCCCAGGTGAATGGCAGAAACCTCCCCGAATCCCGTATGAAGTATCAGTGCCAGAAGCTCTGCGTTTGACAAGCTCTCTATTCCTGCCGACAGGGCTTTTTCCACAGGTCTTTCATCTTCCGGTAAAAATTTTATCCGCATAAATCCCTCCGCTTAAGAGGAACTCAGGCGACAAAATGTAATCACAAAATATCAATCTTAATTATATCATTTTACAGGCATCTGTGCAAATCCTGTTTACCACTTCTTCCGCAGTCATTTCGGTAGTGTCGAGAAGCACTGCGTCGTCAGCCTGCCTCAGTGGCGTAACGTCTCTCGTCGTGTCGTTGTGATCTCTTTCTATGATTTCAGACAAAATCTTATCGTAGGATACATCCTGCCC
Source organism: uncultured Bacillota bacterium (assembly GCA_949292945.1). Taxonomy (GTDB): domain Bacteria; phylum Bacillota; class Clostridia; order Peptostreptococcales; family Anaerovoracaceae; genus Avanaerovorax. The sequence goes on from CASFAX010000012.1 coordinate 18,394, forward strand.
CTTCGCTTTAAGTTCCTTAAATCTTCTCATAGCTCTCTCCTCGGGAGATGCCGTTATGAAATACTTGAGCTCTGCATCGGGAAGAACCACCGTTCCTATGTCCCTTCCGTCCATTACGACGCTCTTTCTGCCGGCCATGGCCTGCTGGAGCTTTACCAGCTTTTTCCTCACCGAGGCGAGAGCAGAACATGCCGATGCCGCCATGGACATCTCCGGCGTGCGTATTTTGTCGTTTACGATTTCTCCGTCAAGGTATATGTCCCCTGCTCTGAAGTCTATATCCGTATCCTCAAGGAGCCTTGCCAGCTTCTCATCCTCCACCGGCTCCACTCCGTTCATCTTCATCTTATATCCAAGGGCCCTGTACATGGCTCCTGTATCTATGTAATCTATGCCCAGCCTCTTTGCCGCAGCCTTTGCCGCCGTGCTCTTTCCCGCTCCGCTGGGCCCGTCTATGGCTATCCTTATCATAAATTCCTTCTTCCTGCCCGGTTAAAATTATTTCTTTCCCATGAGCTTTTCTATTTCGCTTATAAAGGTGTTCACATCCGTAAACTGCCTGTACACGGATGCAAACCTTACGTAGGCTACCTGATCTATATCCTTGAGCTTGTCCATTACAAGCTCGCCGATAAAGGAGCTCTTTACCTCTTTTTCCATGAGGTTGTTAAGGCCCCTTTCGATTTCTCCCGTCATCTTCTCTATGTCGTCCATGGAGACAGGCCGCTTCTCGCAGGCTTTGATTATTCCGTTCATCATCTTGCTGCGGTCGAAAGCCTCTCTTCTTCCGTCTTTTTTCACCACCATTATGATGGACTCTTCCACCTTCTCATATGTGGTGAAACGCCTTCCGCACCGTTCGCAGCCTCTCCTTCGCCTTATGGCATGACCGTCTTCCGTAGGCCTTGAATCTATTACCTTCGTATCCGTGTTTTCACAGTAGGGACATCTCATTTCTCTTTCCTCCGATTACCTTTACGACGCTGTTTCATGCATCCTTACCCGTCAATTATACAACATTTTTTCTTCTTAATCTACAGACAGGGCGGACATCCGCACTACCCTGCGGCCGTCCGCCCTCTACAGTCATTTCTTATTCAGCCTGCATCTATTCTGCCGTGGAATCCGATGCGTCCACCTGATTTCCGTACTCCATTATCTTGTCTAAAACCTTGTCCAGAAGGAGAGCAATCTTCCACTGGTTATCCTCAGCGTACTCCTCTATGGTCTGGCCGAAGCTCTGCTGGAAGGTGTCCTCCGTGTATCCTGCGCTTTCCAGGGTATCCTCGAGGTACTCTTTAAACTCTTTGTCCGTAACCTCCAGGTTTTCCTCTCTGGCGATATAGTAGGTCACCATCTCCTGAAGGACGGTGTCGTCCGCATACTGCTTCTTGCTTTCGTCAAAATCCTCCTGGCTCATGCCCAGGTAGCTTTCGAGGAAGTCATCCCACTCCATTCCGTAGGATTCCGCCTGAGACTTATACTGGGCTTCTATGTCGTCTGCCGCAGCCTTCGCCGCCTCGTACTCCTCTTCCGGATAGCTTATGACTTCGGAATTGGCGATTACCTCGTTCCAGAGAGCTTCCTTGGCATCCATATCGGCATCCGATTCCTTCTGGGCGAGAAGCTCGTCCCTGACGTAATCCCTGTATTCGTCCACGGTGTCTACGTCGGAATTTTCCTTTACAAAGTCCTCATCCAGCTCCGGCACCACCTGAACGCTCTTATAGTTAATGGTGACGTCAAATACCACGTCCTTTCCCGCAACGTCCTCGCTGGAGTAATCGTCCGGGAACTTCAGGTTAAGTGTTACGTTGTCGCCTATCTCATGGCCTACGAGCCCTTCAACGAATCCGTCTATCATCTGGGTGGTTCCCACCGTTATATCGTAGGATTCGCTGCTTCCGCCCTCAAATTCTTCGCCGTCTATGGTTCCTGAGTACGATACGTTAATGGTGTCTCCGTCCTCCACAGTTCCTTCTCTTACTGTCTCAGTGGTGGCCGCAGCCTGAAGCCTAGAATCTATCTCCGTCTGCACCTCGTCATCTGTTACGCTGACTTCGGCTATGCTGTAGTCGAGACCCTTGTAGTCTCCCACTTTGACGTATTCGGAAAGATCGTAATCGTACGGCTCATCGTCGGGCCAGAGGATCACTGCCGCAATAATTCCGGCAAGCACTACTATGGCTCCGATGCCGGTAATGAGAATCTTCTTATTCATAGTTACCTTCCTGTAAAATATTTTAATCCGCACATGACAGCCGAAAGGAAACCTCCGACTGTCACACTGGGACTATTGTATCACTTTAACCGGGGATTTACAAACCCCTGCTGTCTATTTTCATCTAATCAACACAAAATAATCATTTCCGCGAATCCCTGTATTCTTCAAGCTGCTTTTTAAGTTCTTCAAGCTCCGTCCTAAGCCTTTCGGATACGGCTCCCGGATTTCTCCTTAAAATCCGTGCGAACCTGGCATTTCTGAGAGCGCCTCGCCTGTGAAGCTCCTCTAAAAGCTCGCCTGCTCTCTCCCTGGCGCACGATACCCTTATGTCAAACTCCTCTTTTCTCCGCCTAAAGTCTTCTTCTGCCATCTCGTGGACAAAATCTGCACGGCGCTGAAGCTCCTGTATTTTCTCGTTTCCTTCTGCCATCTCCCTGAGCACCCTCTTAAGATCAAGAGCCTCAAATACGGAAACCGTAGCGTCAACTGCTATTACCGCAGTGAGAGCGTGAGTCAGAACCTCTGCAATCTGCTGAGGCATAGCTTCGATTACGCCGGCTACAGGAGGGTTTATAAACCTTACCAGAAGCACGGAAAAAAGGCCCCATCCCAGGGAGACCCCAAGGCATATGTGACCTTTCAGGTTAAACCTGTGCCCCGAATAATCCCAGTATCTTACGCCGAATATCCTCTGCATAGCTTCCCCTGTCAGGTATTCCAGAATCGTTGAGCTTACCGTTCCGATTACGTAAACCAGCCATAGGTTTTCCCTGACTGCAAATGTGCTTAAAAGAATGACCATGGCTCCGGAGCCGTATATGGGAAGAAAAGGCCCGTGCAGAAACCCCCTGTTGCAGAACCTCCCAGCTCTCACGGAAACGTAGCACGTCTCCCAAATCCAGCCTGCAAAGCAGTAGACGTAGAAAAGCAATACCCACTTTGTAACCGTCATTTTTCCTCTCTCTCTTTCCTGTCGCAGTTTCCGGACAGTCCGCACCCGGAACAGCCCATGTCACATTTCATATCTTCAAGCTCGTCAAGCCCCTTAAGCTTATCGCTTCCGTTCTTTTCCCTGTCCATGGCTGCGCTTTTGTCAGCTGCCCACACGGCGACAAATCCGATTAGGCCGATTATCACCGCGGCGATTACGATATATATCATATGGCTGAGAAAATATTCCATCGATTCTTCCCCCTCTTTAAAAAACTATTCCTGATATTTCTATGAGAATTCCCCAGGCTACTCCAAGACCGTACAGGACGGCCAGTATAAGCACGTTGGATTTCGGGCTTCTGTTCTCCTCGAACAGAACCAGAACTCCCGCCCCGGCGCTTACTAAAAGTCCGCTCATCATCGCTCCCGCACCTATCACTCCGTCCAGGTAGAGCTGGGATATTATCACCGAAGCTGCACAGTTAGGTATTAGCCCTATGAGCCCTGCCAGAAGCTCTCCCAGCACCGGTATGTCGCCGAGAATGGACCCAAGGGCATCCTGTCCCACCGTGTGAATTATTACGTTCAGAATCAGCGTTACCGCAAAGATAAATATAAAGACCTTTACCGTATGGGCCGCCGCATCGATGATTACGCCGTGGTGACGGTTGCTGCAGCCGCAGCCTTTTTCCCCGTGGTCGTGTCCATGACCTTGTTCACCGCGGCAGCCTGCCTCCTCGCTGTGAAAAGGCTTTGCAGGCCTCCTTACGCACACCCTGTCCAGAACCGGGCCTGCAAGAGCTCCGCTTATGACGGCCATGACGAACTTTGCTCCCAGTATTTCCAGCATGGTATGAAGCGGCACCTTGGCCGCTATGAAGACGGGAAGCATTTCGTCTGATGTGGACATGAACACAGCCAGAAGCGCCCCCGCGCCGATTATCTCCTTTGAGTAAAACCCGGCTGCAACTGCGGAAAAACCGCACTGAGGCACTATTCCAAGGGCCGCTCCCACGGCTACACTTCCCCTTCCTGCTCCCGATATTAACTTTTTGGCGTGCTCCCCGGCCGCAGTCTCCAGAATTTCTATGACTAGGTAAGTTCCGAAGAGAAACGGCAGAAGGACTATGCTGTCCTCAAGGGAGTGAATAAGAATGTGCGCCATGGGCATTTCTTCGCTTTTATCTCAGGGCAAGGATTCTGTTCACTATTTCGTGAGCCACGTCCTCCTTCGTCATGAGACTGAGAGCCTCCCTGTTCTCCTTTGTTATTATCACTACTGCATTGGTATCGGTACCGAATCCGGAACCGGCGTCTTTAAGGTTGTTGGCGACTATCATGTCGGCATTCTTCTTTTCCAGCTTCTTCACGGAGTTTTCCACCATGTTCTGGGTCTCCATGGAAAAACCGCAGAGGAACTGCTTCGTCTTATGCTCTCCCATATATTTGAGTATGTCCTGAGTCCGCTTAAGACTTATGGACATGTCGTCGTCGCTTTTCTTAATCTTTTCATCTGAGAAGGTGTCAGGTGTATAGTCGGAAACGGCTGCTGCCATGATTACCACGTCGGCGTCGTCAAAATCTGCTCTCACTGCGTTAAACATGTCCTCTGCGCTCTCGACCTTCTCCGTCCTGACAAAATCAGGCATCTTCGCAGTGGTAAACGCTTTTACGAGAACAACTTCCGCGCCTCTTAACATGCACTCCTTTGCAAGAGCCGCTCCCATCTTGCCGCTGGAGTGATTGGTTATGAATCTCACCGGATCCAGTGACTCTCTGGTAGCTCCCGCTGTAACGATTACCTTAAGGCCCTTCATGTCCTTCGGACGGCCTATGGCCCTTTCCACTGCGGCAAAGAGCTCCTCCGGCTCGGGCATTTTTCCCTTTCCAGTATCGCCGCAGGCAAGATAACCTTCGGCAGGTTCCAGGACTTTGATTCCGTAGCCTCTCAGCCTGTCCAGATTATCCTGAGTTACAGGATTTTCATACATGGCCGTGTTCATGGCAGGAACCACTATCTTCTCGCACCTTGCGGCGAGAAACGTAGTAGTGAGCATGTCGTCGGCAATACCGCAGGCTGTCTTTGCTATGACGTCAGCCGTAGCAGGAGCTATGATGAACACATCCGCCCTCTTTGCGAGAGCCACGTGCTCCACGCTGAACTCAAAGTTTCTGTCGAATGTGTCGACCAGACATTTGTTTCCGGTTAACGTCTCAAATGTTATGGGATTTATGAAGTTACATGCGTTTTTCGTCATTATGACGTGAACGTCGGCGTCGGTCTTTGCAAGCATGCTGGCAAGGTACGCCGTCTTATATGCCGCTATTCCTCCGCTTACGCCTATTACAACCGTCTTATTTTCGAACATCACTTTTCCTCCGCAGCAAGGCGGCATATCTTCTTTACCGCATCATCCGTAAGGTCAGAAACGGTTTCCCCGTTTATGCCCGCTATTAGAGTATTACACTTATTCATGGGTATTAAAACTTTTTTGGCAGGGGCGGCCGTTATGCTCTCCGCCATCTTTGCCGTAACCTCTCCCAGAAGGGAGTCGGCCATTATGATTCCCACCGGGCCCGTTATAACGTCAGCCCTCTTTGATGCCACCCTTACAGGATTTTCTCCGGTAGCACCTTCATCGGCCCCGGCCCTTAGCATGGCGGCAGTGGCCGTGCTGTTAGTTCCTATGGCAAGAACTTCTGCTCCGGGGCAGCTTTTTTTAATCTTTTCCGTCAGGGACGCTCCAAGCCGTCCTCCCTGACCGTCTACAACCATTACTATCATTTCGTTTCCTCTACTGTATAATCCGTAATTCCGGCTCCCGTGTTAGGAGATATGAGAGAGTATACCGTGTCCGCCCCGAATGCCAGAAGCAGTATGCAGCACAAAGGCACTGCCGCTTTCTTCGGTATCCGCTTGAATATCTCGTCGAACAGCGGCGCCAGCACGTATACGAAAGCGCATCCTCCCAGGCCGAACACAAGAAGTCCTTCGGCGCACACTCTTCCCTTTATGTTCAGGAAGTATCCGGAATAGTTCCACCAGTACGTGTGCTGCGTCTCCCACAGGAATGTGGCCACACTGTATTCCACCACTCCGCAGAGTATTACCGTAAGGACGAACATTAGAGCAGGCCTGTCGGCAAACCTTCTTAAAAGCACCAGAACCAGAACTCCTCCGCTTCCGTATATCGGCAGCCACGGCCCGTGGAAAAATCCCCTGTTTACGAATACACCGTCGTTGAACAGGTGAAGCGAAACCTCCCAGCACCAGCCGATGAAGGAAAACACGAAGAACATGAGTATGAGAGACGTAAGGGTATAATTTCTGTGATAGTCTATTATTATCCAGTTTCTTCCCCTGTCGTTGTAGAGAGGGTTCTTTTCCACCGGATATTCAATGAGTCCTTCAGTCTCAGGATAAAGGTATTCGTCGTTTAAAAGTCCTGCAAGCTCGAGACCGTCCGCCTTGGCTTTGGCCCTGAGCTGATAGTACATCTCACCGTATACGGTATCCATGTACGGGGTTATCCACACCCATTTCAGAATCCCTAACGGCACTATGATGTTAAGAGCGTACCATCCGATATATGAAAGATCCAGGATGAAGGCTTTCCACTTATACCCCTTCATCATCTTCCTTGACAGCCTGAAAACGTCCCGGTGATTCATCTCCGGATTTTCAGCCAGGATATAAGGTATCATCTTATATGAATAGCTCTTTATTATTCCGCCTATTATGGTAAAATCCCACAGAAACAGGAACAGTGATTTCTTGAGCATTATGAGACCTATTCTGGCTCCCTTTTTCGCCCGCCACGGGAAGAATACCCGGTCAAACTTCACTTCACCGTAGTTTCTGTTTTCCATTATGAACCGGCAGTGTCCCACCTGAATCACGTTTACTATGAATATGGAAAACATGACCGACAGAAAAACTCCCACCATGATCACTATACCTTCGCCGAACCTGTCCTTGAACACCATGTCGTTGACGGAGTTCAGGGTTCCGTAAAGTACAGATTTATCCGCCGTTATGGCGTTATACACCTTGGCCAGGACGCCTTTCTTTGGAGTGTAGTGATCCCCAAGGAAGGTAAGGAATTCAGCCTCGTCGGTGCCCTCCGCCGCCGTCTCTATGCTGTTATACCAGTCGTTGATAATGTTGGCGTTGGAGTTGGTGTAAAGACGTCCGCTGTTTATTCCCGCTATATCCGTAGTCTGGGTTCTGAAGTTAAGTCCCGTAGTCAGCAGCGTGACCAGGATCATGACTCCAACTACCCGCCAGTAGTTCTTTTTAAGCGCACGCTTACCTGCCCTCTTAATCTCTTTTCTCTTCCACTTCCACATACGTTCTTTCCTCTTTTAATTCAAACATCAGCCTTTAAAACTTATATCTATGATCATCACTTCGTTATCGGTTCCTATGCGCATGGGAGGGCCCCACACACCGGCTCCCGATGTGACAAAGGATGTCATGTTTCCCTTTTTCAAAACTCCGTAAGGGTTATCCCATCCAAGCTTCACTGTAAGGTTTCCCGGGAAAATCTGGCCGTCGTGGGTGTGACCTGAAAGGTCTATATCAGCCCCTGCCGCCGCAAGCTCGGTAAGTTCGGCAGGCTGGTGGTCTACCACGATTACCGGCTTTGTCGTGTCGATGTCCCTTAAAAGCTCTTCGGGAGACAGTCTGGTTTCCCCTTCCTTTTCAGCCTTTGACCTGTCCTTCCTTCCGGCTATGTAGCATCCCTCGTCCGTCAGAACCACCTCGTCCTCAAGAAGGGTGATTCCTGCATCTTTCAGATATTGTCTGAACTTGCCGTCGCCTTTTGCCCCGCCGCTGAACGTAAACCCTGCAAGGATTTTCTCCTCTACGTCGTGATTTCCCCAGCAGGCGTATACGGGATACTTCTCCGTCATCTCCCTAAGGGTCTCCAGCATGGCCGTCTTATCCGGTATGGCATCGTACTCATTATCGAATATGTCCCCTGCTATTACCACTATGTCCGGGTCTTCCCCATCCACGGCATCTACCACCTTCTCCATGTAGGATACGGAAGAATTATATCCTATGTGAAGGTCTGCAAGGAGAGCTATTCTCATCTCATCTGTGTTCGCATGCTTTTCCACCGTAACGGCTTCATGGCGGACGGAAATGTCCCTGCCGTGGGTCAGGCCGTAGCCTCCTATGAGAAATACGGCCCCAATAACGCATATGCCTCCTGCGATAAACCTCCTCCTGTCAGGGTGACTTTCCTTCCATAGAGTCCTGTTCAGCACGAATCTGGCAAAGTCTCCTATGAGAAGAGATACTGCGCCGAGGAGCATTATTCCCGTCCAGTAATTGGCGATAAACTTAAGCCACCTGTGCACCGGATCCGCTGTAATGAGCATGCCTGTCAGCGGGCTCAATGCAAAAAACACATACACGGTTATGACGGCAGCCCATAAGGCGCGGTGATTCAGCCTGGCATGGCATGCTCCCATCCATCTTAAGAGCCTTATGACTATGTATACGTTAATTCCTATGTAAAACGGAGATAAAAATATGGCTATCATTATTTATCCGCGTCTTTCACCGCTTCTTCTATTAAATCCCTGGCCTCTGCCGGCGTTATATTCTCCTTACCAGCAAGCTCTCTTACGCTGTCAAATTCAGCCTTTTTTCTGCATACGCCGTATCCTTCGGAAATCTTCGCCCTTACTTTAACTCCCGAAACCTCTCCGGAAACTTCCCTCCGCCTAAGCGTATACCTTCCGAACTTCTGCGCTCTGATTCCTATGGACGAAGTATACCTGAACATGACCTCTGCAAGGTGCCTTCTCTCATCTTTCCTGCAAAGGCAGCAGAGCTTCACGGCAGGCCTGGACTTTTTCATGGTAATCGGCTCCGCATATGCGTCCAGAGCTCCTTCCTTTAAGAGCATTTCCATGGCAAAGCCCAAATCCTCTCCCGTCATATCGTCGAGATTCGCCGAAAGCTCGTATACTTCATCGTCGTATTCCGCATTTTCCGGTGAAGATTTCATCTCTTCACCGGAAAATACCCTGACGCAGTTGGCATAGCTGTCAAAGCGCTTCATTCCCATTCCGTACCCTGCCGTCTCAACTGTCATTACAGGCATCGGGCCGAAGGCGTCCGCAAAATACTTTATGAGGGCAGCTCCCGTCGGCGTGCAGAGTTCCGACTCCACCTTACCTGCATAACACGGAACGCCTCTTAAGATGAGTTCCGTCGCAGGAGCAGGCACCGGAAGAATGCCGTGGGCGCACTTTACGCTGCCGGAGCCCGTGTTTACAGGAGAAACCACAACCCTGTCAGCTCCTATTTCATCCATGAGCATGCAGCAGCCTGCAACGTCGGCAACGGCATCCAGACTTCCCACTTCGTGGAAGTGAACGTGCTCCATGTCCGTTCCGTGAACGGTGCTTTCAGCTTTCGCGATGATCTCGTAGACCTTCTTCGCATCAGACTTGACCTTGTCTGAAAGGCAAAGGCCGTCCAGAATCCCGTTTATATCGCCTACGCCGTGATGATGGTGTTCGTGATGATGTTCGTGTTCGTGATGGTGGTCAAGCTCCTCTGCTCCGAATATCTCCACCCTCATATGAGTTCCGTGTACGCCGCAGCTTTCGGCCTTCTCAGCCTCTACATGAAGGCCCGGAACTCCCATGGCGTTCAGCTTTTCTATGAGTTCGGGGCGTCTTCCTGCGGCTTCCCAGAGGGCCGCCATGAGCATGTCTCCGGAGGCTCCCATTTCGCACTGTATGTACAAAGTCTTCATCTACTTTTCTCCCATTCTGTTTATCATGCTGGCAAGGTATCCGGCTCCGAACCCGTTGTCTATGTTCACTACGCTTACTCCGCTGGCGCAGGAATTCAGCATGGACAGCAGAGCCGTAACTCCGCCCAGAGCCGTTCCGTATCCCACGCTGGTTGGAACCGCGATGACCGGACAGTCGGCCAGGCCTCCTATTACGCTTGCCAGGGCTCCTTCCATTCCTGCTATTGCGATTATGACGTTGGCGTTCATTATATCCTCTCCGTGAGAGAGAAGTCTGTGGATGCCTGCAACCCCCACGTCGTACAGCCTCTTCACCCGGTTTCCGAACACCTCAGCGGTAATGGCCGCTTCTTCGGCTACGGGAATATCGCTGGTTCCTCCCGTGGCGACGAGGATGGTTCCGCTGTACTTTACCTCGCTCTTTTCTCCGACGATTCCGATTCTCGCATCGGAATGATATGTAAACGGAATATCCTTTTTGAAGTACTCCGCAGCCTCCCTGCTCATTCTCGTTATGAGCACGGATTTCTGTCCGCCTCCGTAAAGGGCGTGAGCTATGGTATCTATCTGCTCCGGGGTCTTTCCCGCGCCGTATATGACTTCGCTCATGCCCTGTCTTACGCCTCTGTGGCTGTCCAGGACGGCCATGCCCTCTATTTCCTCAAAGGGCTGAAACTTTATCTTAAGGAGAGCCTCCTCCACGGAGGTTTCACCTTTTGCGACCCCTTCGAGCAGGCTCCTCATTTCAGTCTGTTCCATGTCTTTCCTCCAAATCCATAACTACGCCGTCATAAAGCCCGCTGAGAGCCTTCCTTACATCGTCTCTCATGGCAAAGGCTCTTTCCATGTCTGATGCGGTAAGCTGTAGCTTTCCTGCTCCGCCCATATATCTTATTCTAAAATCGCGAAAACCCAGGTCTTTCAGGGCTTCTTCGGCTTTTTCCGTTCTCTCAAGCTTACCTTTTGTGATTTCCTCACCTGCCGGAATCCTCGTTGCAAGGCAGGCATATGAAGGCTTATCCCAGGTGAAAAGACCGGCTTCCTTTGAAAGCCTCCTTACATCGGCCTTTGTAAGACCGGCTTCCTTAAGAGGGGACAAAACCTTCAGTTCGCTTATCGCCTTCATCCCCGGTCTGTCTCCCGCATCGTCGCTGGCGTTAGTCCCGTCGAGAAGTACCTGGTATCCGTCCCTCGCAGCGGCACCGGCGACGGCAGAAAAAATCCGCTTTTTGCAGTAGTAGCACCTGTCCGCAGGGTTTGACCTAACCTTATCGTCTGAAAGCACGTCGAGCTCCAGAACTTCAAGGTTAGCGCCTAATTCCTCCGTAGCCCTTCTGGCATCCTCAAGTTCAAAGGCAGGCTGAAACGCCGTCTTTACGTAATATGCTTTAACATCCGCTCCCGCCTCAAGGCCGGCATATAGAAGATAGACGGAATCCACTCCGCCTGAAAAACCCAAAGCCGCTTTCGGATGTTCTTTGAAAAAATCCCGTAACTTCATCTCGCACCCCTTGTCTTCTTATCTTTAAGCATCTTGCCGCTAGACATTTTGTAAAATGCACATTTTGTCATAAGTATATAATACAGTACAACCCTCCCGATTACAATACTTCGATGAAAAAGGAGGGTTACAGAAAAAGACGCTCCGAAACACCGCCGGAACGCCCTTCATAATTCTTATTTATTTTCCGCAGTTAGCTTTAGCTGTCTCGCAGAGCTGTGCAAAACCTGCAGCGTCGTGGATGGCCATCTCGGAGAGCATCTTTCTGTTGATTTCGATTCCGCTCTTCTTAAGACCGTCCATAAGTCTGCTGTAGGACATGCCGTTCATTCTTGCAGCAGCGTTGATTCTCGCGATCCACATCTGTCTGTACTGTCTCTTCTTCAGCTTTCTTCCTACGTATGCGGAGCGGAGAGCTCTCATTACAGCCGGATTAGCTGCTCTGAAAACCTTGCTCTTAGCGCCGTAGTAGCCCTTAGCCTGCTTTAAAATCTTCTTATGTCTCTTATGTGCGTTAACACCCTTCTTAACTCTTGCCATTTATATTTACCTCCTTACCTTTCCTATTTAGCCATTGATCTCAACATTCTCTTCTCGTCAGCGCTGGACAGAGTGGTAGCCTTTCTCAGGCCTCTCTTTCTCTTAGCCGTCTTCTTAGTAAGGATGTGGCTCTTATATGCCTTATTTCTCTTAACCTTACCGCTTCCGGTAAGCTTCATTCTCTTGCATGCGCCTCTGTGGGACTTCATCTTATTCTTTGCCATCTGATTTACCCTCCTATAATAATCGTTATCGTCTACTTCTCCGGCTTAGGTGCTAAGAACATGGTCAGGCTTCTGCCCTCGAAAGTCGGCTTCTTATCGACTACGCCGACTCCTGCGCAGATCTCCGCAAACTTATCCATTACCTCGCGGCCTCTGGCTGTATGGTCTCTCTCTCTTCCGCGGAAGCGAAGGGATACCTTCACCTTGTCTCCGTCCTTTAAGAATTTAGATGCGGTGGCTGCCTTCACCTGTATGTCGTGATCCTCGATGAAAGTGCTGAGCCTGATCTCCTTTACCTGCATGGTTCTCTGCTTTTTCTTCGCTTCCTTCTCACGCTTCTGAAGATCGTATCTGTACTTTCCGTAGTCGAGAAGCTTGCATACCGGCGGCTTCGCGTTAGGGGAAATGTTAACAAGGTCCAGCTTCTTCTCCTCAGCTAATGCCAGAGCTTCTTCTCTGCTGATGATACCTATCATTTCACCGTTTTCATCGATGACGCGCAGCTCCTTATCACGAATTTCTTCGTTGATCTTGTTCTCCTTGCTAATAACGAGCACCTCCTGTGTAATATAAAAGCGGATACATGAAGTATCCGCTCACACGCACGCAAAAAGCGCACCGTTTTCAAAGTATTAACCCTGACAAATCCTTCTGTCCGCAGGGTGAGAAGCGGATAACTTCTTCTTCATACCCTAGTAGTTTAACATCAGGAACCGGGCTTGTCAATGAGAAATTCCGCCGAATCCGCATCAAATTCAGCGGTCAGCGGTTTTTCGGGGGCATTTCCCTTTTTCGGGTCGCACCATCGCTATTTTACGGTTACGATCTCGTAGCTTCTGCTTCCCAGGCCGATCTTTTCGCCGTGAGCGAGACATGTCTTATACTCGGTGTTCGGATTTGCGTTGTCAAAGTGGTCGTGGTGATCGCAAAAATCGTCCTTTGCCATTTCCTCCGTAAGCTGGGTGTTAGGCATAGGATCCTGCTTAAGGCATGCGTCAACGCACGCCTGATCTAGTGCCAGAGGGTCAAAGGATGCAAAAATTCCTATGTCAGGAAGGATAGGCACGTCGTTTCCGGAATGGCAGTCACAGGTAGGCGATATGTCGCAGACTACGGAGATGTGGAAGTTAGGTCTTCCGTCCACTACAGCCTTTGTGTACTCGGCCATGCGGCAGTTAAGCTCCTTTACGGCAGCATCCTGAGCAAAATCGATGGCGTCGAAATTGCAGGCTCCTATGCACCTGCCGCAGCCTACGCAGTTTTCCTCGTTCAGCGTCATCTTCCCCGTAGTTTCATCAAAGTGAAGGCCGTCGTTGGCGCATTCCTTGAGACATCTTCTGCATCCGCGGCACTTTTCAGCATCTATGATAGGCTTGCCGTTGCAGTGCTGATCCTTCTTTCCGGCTCTGGAGCCGCAGCCCATTCCAATGTTCTTTATGGTTCCGCCGAATCCCGTCATCTCGTGGCCCTTGAAGTGGGTGAGGGAAATGAAGACGTCGGCATCCATAACGGCATGACCTATCTTCGCTTCCTTTACGTATTCTCCGCCTTCAACGGGAACTGCTATGTCGTCGGTACCCTTAAGTCCGTCACCTATTATTACAGGACATCCTGCGGAAAGGGGCGTAAATCCGTTCTCCCATGCGCAGTAAAGGTGTTCGAGAGCGTTCTTTCTGCTTCCCGGATAGAGGGTGTTGCAGTCGGTGAGGAAAGGCTTTCCTCCAAGGCTCTCAACCGTATCCGCAACAGCCTTTGCGTAATTCGGCCTCAAAAAGCTCATGTTTCCCAGCTCGCCGAAGTGCATCTTTATGGCTACGAACTTTCCGTTCATGTCTATTTTATCGATTCCGGCAGTTTTAATGAGGCGCTTTAACTTATCAGCAGGTCCTTCGTCCGGTCTGCACCTGAAATCGGTGAAATAGACCTTTGATTTATTCTGACAGTCTCTGTTTTCCATACTAAATCTCCTTTACATATTATTTTTGTCCTCGGAAAGGACAGGAATATTATCGCATTTCTTCCAGAAGGCTGCAAGGGCATTTCCGTACTTTTCCGGCTCGGTAAAATAGCTCATGGCATGACCTGCTCCCGGAACTATGAGAAGAGACTTTGGCGCCGTGCAGGCTTTGTAGTTTTCGTATGTCATCTCCACAGGCACGAACATGTCGTCGCTTCCGTGAATGAAGAGAACAGGAACCTTCGACTCCTTTACCGCATCTACGGCCGAGCCTTCCTTTTCGCTTATGTGAAGCTTTTTGTAGAATATGCGCTTTATGGCCGGCTCGTGGAAGCGGTAGGAAAGGTGAAGGTTCTTTTCAGTGACGTGCTTCCATATGTCGCGAAGAGACGTGTAGCCGCAGTCCGCTATTATACCCGCCACATTCTCAGGCAGATTTAACGCCGAAGCCATGAGTACGGTACTCGCGCCCATGGATACTCCCATAAGGTATATTGGAAGCTTCCCTTCCGTCTTCTCCATGGCCCACTTTGCCCAGCTTACGCAGTCGTGGCGCTCCATCACTCCAAAGCTCATGTAGTCGCCGTCGCTTCCTCCCTGTCCCCGCTCATCGGCGTAGAGAACCATGCAGCCCGACGCTTTGAGAAAATCACCTATACCGCAGAAATCCCTGGCCCAGGACGATCTCCATCCGTGCATGGCTACGATTACCCTTTCGGGATTTTCACACTTGAACCAGTGCCCGGCAAGTCTGGTTCCGTCAAAGCCATGGATTTCCACCTCCTCGTGATCTGCTTCAATGAGCCTTTCCGCTGCGTCTTCTATGAGCTTATTCCGTATATCCGCGGCATTCTCTCCGCCTGCGGAGTTCTTTGACGACTTCTTTGCGCTGCCGTTTATCGCTCCTCTGCCGTTTTCCATGAACTTCGGCGCGTCTCTATCCATGGCGTACTTCATCAGCAGCTTTGAAAGCCCGTATGATGCTCCGGCCGCAGCCCCAGCGGTTACGAACGCTCCCCCTAAGCCTTCAAAGACCTTCTTCGCTCCATCGTTTATGCTTTTCTTCTTCCTCTTATGCTTCATCTAATCCTTCCTCCTTTGCCGAAACTGATATTTACCTTTTCCGTGTCCCGATACAGGCTGTATAACTCCGTGTTCCACCATTTTCCTCAGAAGCTCAGATGCTCTGGATGCTTTAATATCGATCGCTTTCATCACATCTGACCGTCCAAAGATCGTCTGACCCGGAAATGCTTCGCGAAGTTTCAAAATGTGGCTCGCCGTTTTGGGCTGGAACAATTTTTCAATGTCCGGTTTTAACGCCTCAATGTCCGGTTTTGCCGTTTCAATGTCCGGTTTTTCTGTTTCTTTAAATGTTCCACTGATGTGCAATGTCCGGTTATGAAGCGGATTACTCTCGTGCAGAAGGAGATTTCGGAGGAACAGCTCAAGGTATTCTGTCGTTTCGTGAACACCCTTTTTCAAATCGTTATAATTCGCTCTGACCAGTGCATTCCGAAAATACCACGCATTCTCGGCGAAAATATCATTTGTCACGTCAAAGCCCAGCGTACGCAGATACTTTATGAAGAACACCGCTGTCGTTCTGGTGTTACCCTCGCCAAACACGTGAATCTGCCACAGTCTGGATACGAACACAGCAAGATGGTGGATAATCTCGTCCATCGAGAGATTCTTATAGGAAAACTTCTTTTCCTCCGATAAATCATACTCAAGTGTTGCCCTAAGCTCCGTAGCGCTGCCGTAGAGCACGGTCGCACCGTCCAGCACCCATTCCCTCTTTGTGATGTTGTAATCCCGTATGCGTCCGGCATGAGGATAGATGCCTGTGAACAGCTTCCGGTGGATGGAGATATATTCATTCGGCGTAAAACTGAAGGCCCGCTCAGAAAGAAGCGCTGCAATCCGTGCAGAAACCTTATCGGCTTCCTCAATGCGGTCATCTGCGTCACGTGCAGGGTTCTCCTCGTAGTAAGTCTGCAAAAGTGCATTGGCCTCTTCAAAGGAAATCTCGCCCTCGATATTCCGGACGGCAATATGCACCAGATATTCCGATGTTTTCAGTCCGTCAACAGCCTGAAGACCTATGGCAGTCTGCCAGGCGTAAACTTTTTCCCGTTTACCCGGCTCAGACTCTTTTATGTAGTTTTTAAAAGGATCTCTGTTCATTTCACAGTACCTTCCTCTCCACCAGCGCGATGCATTCTGTATGCTTTGTCAGCGGAAAGTTATCGAATGCCTTGACGTACCTGGCTTCGTAACCGCTATCTGAAAACTGCTTCAGGTTAATGGCAAGGGTCTTCGGGTTGCAGGAGATGTAGACTATCTGTGGAACGCCGTAGCTGACGATTTTGTCCACGGCGTCCGGCGTCATGCCCATGCGGGGCGGGTCGACGACTATTACGTCGGGCCGCGTTTCCTCCTCCTTCAGAACCTTGAACACGTCTCCTGCGATGAAGCGGCAGTTATCAAGGCCGTTTAAGCGGGCGTTTTCGCGGGCGGCGTCAACAGCTTCTTCGACCAGCTCCACTCCCAGAACATCCTTTGCCTTAAGGGCGAGAATCTGGGAAATCGTGCCCGTTCCGCAGTAAAGATCGAAGACAGTTTTTCCGGAGAAGTCGTCTATGAGGTCAAGGGCCTCGGTGTAGAGCCTTTCTACCGCTTCAACGTTCGTCTGAAAGAACGAAAATGCGCTGACTTTGAAGTCAAGGCCTAAGAGCTTTTCCATGTAGTAATCCCTGCCGTACAGGATTTTCATGCTCTCGCAGACCACCGAATCGGCCGGACTGTCGTTGAACGTCCTGAGTATGCCGACGATTTTGTTTGATAAATCAAGGGAGATGAGTCCGTCCATCCAGCCTTTTTCATCAAAATCCGCAGCTTTGCTTTCCGCCGTCGCAGTCACCATGTTTATGAGAAGCTCTCCCGTTCTCATTCCCTTTCTCACGATGAGATTTCTAAGAAGTCCTGTGTGGCTCCGCTTATGATAGTGCTTATAGCCCCGCTCTGCGGCAAAGTCGAGGGTGTAGCGCAGAATCATGTTGAAATCCTCGTCCACCAGCTGGCAGCTGTCTACGGTCACTATGGACATAAAGTTTCTTATCTTGTGCATGCCAAGGCAGAGAGGTCCGTCCTTGACCAGATCTCCGAAGGTGTATTCCATCTTGTTTCTGTATCTGTAACGGAATCCCTCGGGGCATCCTTCGATACCGTCGAAAAAGCCGGGGCTGACCTCCTTATCCCTGAAATGCGCCAGTACCTCGGCTTCCTTTGTCTTAAGCTGCTCGTCGTAGCTTACGCCCTGATAGAGGCACCCTCCGCAAAACTCGTCGTGAACGCAGATGCCCATGTCCTTAAAATCCGTATTTCTCATAAAAATCCGCCTTGAATTCGCTGAATCTGTCCTCTTCGATCGATTTTCTAATCCCTTTCATCATATTCACAAGGAAGTGGAGATTGTGATTGGAAAGGAGCATTGCCGAAAGCATTTCGTCCGCCTTGAACAGATGGCGGAGGTACGCTTTAGAGTAGTTTCTGCAGGTGTAGCAGTCGCAGTGCTCATCTAAAGGGGTAAAGTCCTTTTCGTATTTTGCGTTCTTTATGTTCACCCTGCCGAAGGTGGTCATGGCCATTCCGTGACGGGCGATTCTCGTCGGAAGAACGCAGTCGAACATGTCTACGCCTCTCTCCACGCCCTCAAAGATATAGTCGGGCGTTCCCACTCCCATCATGTATCTGGCTTTTTCTTTCGGAAGGTAGTCCACACAGTCGTCCAGAACCTCCAGCATCAGCTCCTTCGGTTCACCTACGGAAAGTCCTCCGATGGCGTATCCCGGAAGGTCCAGGTCTACTATCTCCTCCGCGCTCTGCTTTCTGAGATCCTTATACATTCCTCCCTGCATGATGCCGAACAAAGCCTGCCGCTCTGTGTTTCTGTGAGCGTCTTTGCACCTTTTGAGCCAGCGGGTGGTTCTCTCCATGGAGTCCTTGACATACCTGTAGTCGGCGGGATAAGGCGCGCACTCGTCAAAGGCCATCATTATGTCCGAGCCAAGAGCGTTCTGAATCTCCACCGCCTTCTCCGGAGTGAGCATGTGGCGTGAGCCGTCGATATGGCTCTGAAAGCGCACCCCCTCCTCGGTTATCTTTCTCAGCTTTCCCAGGGAGAAAACCTGAAATCCGCCGCTGTCGGTGAGGATCGCCTTGTGCCAGTTCATGAACTTGTGAAGGCCTCCGGCCTGCCTTATGAGCTCGTGACCCGGTCTCAGATAGAGATGATACGTGTTGGAGAGTATTATCTCGGCTCCCATCTCCTCCACCTGTTCCGGACACATGGCCTTTACCGTCGCCTGAGTTCCCACCGGCATGAATACCGGCGTCTGGATATCGCCGTGGGGAGTGTGGAGCACTCCCCTTCTGGCTTTCGTCTTTGAATCGCTTTTTATTAAATCGTACGTTACTGCTGGTTTCATTTTCACCTTTACTTTCGTCTTTTTCCTTAGAAGTCCGTATCCTTCGCTGCATCGTGCATGAATTTCGCCGTCCTGTATGCGACTATGAGCTCCGTCACTCCGTCAAAAATGAGCCCCACTCCTATGAGCACCATGAGAGCTGAAAGGGTTGCAAAAGGGTTTATGAGTATTACGGCTCCGAACACTATAGTGAGAGCGCCCATTACTATGGACGGCGTTCCCGAAGAGCTTCCCATCTTCCTGATGGCAAAGCCTTCCGTTATGTCGTTTATCCCGTGGATAAACATTACTACCGCGACCACGGTGCCTATAAGTCCCGCAAAAATTCCCGGGTTCACTATCATGGCAATACCGAAGGCCACCTCGATAATGCCTATGATAAGGTCGCTGGAAATCTGTACCCCCTGCTTTTTGTATCTGTAGTAAGTGAAAAGGGCAATGGCTCCCGTGATTAAAAGGATCCAGCCTACCGCAAGGCATATGGTCAGCGCCGCAGCGTCCGGGCTCATCACGAGAAATATTCCCATGACGATGGTGGCAAGTCCTATGAGAACCATGTTCCACTTAAGTGCTTTCAAGAAATTCATTTCTGTTACCTCTTTCCCAAAATCCGCCCCGTCGGAATCTTCCCCGGGGCGGACATTTTAATTCAGGCCCTGTAAAACTGTCTTCCCAGCGCCTATTCCTGTGAAAGGAGAGCTATCATCTCTCCTGCTTTTACCTGCTGGCCTTCCTTGACGAAAATCTCCTCTACGGTTCCGGCAGTCTTTGCGATAATGTTGGTCTCCATCTTCATGGCCTCTATGACCGCAATCGGCTGCTTTTCCTCCACGGTATCGCCTGCGCTTACGAGAACTCTTACGATGTTTCCCGGAATGTTAGCGCCGATTTCAAGAGGATTCTCCTCGTCTGCATAGCGGGTCGCGGTTCCTGAAACGGCAGCTTCCATATCGTTATCCTTTATGCGCACGATCCTTCTGTTTCCGTTGATTTCAAATATGAGCTCTCTGATTCCTTCCCTGTCTGCATCGCGGATTTCCGCCAGCTTTACGACGAGAATCTTTCCTTCCTCCAGCTTAACCTCGCAGGTCTCTCCTTCCTCAAGGCCGTGGAAGAATATGTCGGAGCCCATGTATCTGAAGCTTCCGTCTTTCTTAATGCTGTTATGGTAATCCTCGAATACCTTCGGGTACATGGCGTAGCTTATTATCTCGCGCATGTTTCCTTCCAGGCCGAAGTATTTCTGAAGTCCTTCCCTGATGTAGTCAAAGTCTTCAGGCTCTAAAAGTTCTCCCGGTCTTACGGTGATTGGAGTCTTTCCCTTGAGAACCACCTTCTGAAGGTCTTCAGGGAATCCGCCCTCAGGCTGTCCCATCATTCCCTCAAAGTACGAAACCACGGAGTCAGGGAAGTCCATGTCTCCCCCTCTTTCCACGATATTCTCAGGCGTGAGGTCGTTCTGAACCATGAATATGGCCATGTCGCCTACCACTTTTGAAGTCGGCGTAACCTTTACGATATCTCCGAACATCTTGTTCACGGCCTTGTACATGTCCTTTACCTCGTGGAGTCTGTGACCCAGTCCGAAGCTTTCCACCTGAGACTGAAGGTTGGAGTACTGGCCTCCCGGAATCTCGTATTTATATATCTCCGCCGAAGGGGTCTTAAGCTCCGACTCAAAGCCTGCATATACAGGTCTCACGTCTCTCCAGTATTCGCTTATCTTCTGGATTCCGTCAGGGTCAATTCCCGTATCCCTGTCACTGTGCTGCAGAGATGCCACGATGGAGTTAAGAGCCGGCTGGGAAGTGAGTCCCGCCATGCTGTTAAATGCGGCGTCCGCAATGTCAACTCCGGCCTGGGCCGCCATGAGCACCGTCGCAACACCGTTTCCGCTGGTATCGTGTGTATGGAGATGTACAGGAATTCCTATCTCCTCTTTCAGAGCCTTTACCAGCTTGTATGCCGCCATAGGCTTCAGCAGTCCCGACATGTCCTTGATACCTAAGATGTGGGAGCCTCTCTTTTCGAGCTCCTTGGCCATTCTGATATAGTAGTCCAGATTATACTTGGTCTTGGCGTCGTTTAAAATGTCTCCGGTGTAGCATATGCATGCTTCCGCAATCTTTCCCTGCTTCAGGGTTTCGTCGATGGCGATTTCCATTCCCGGAATCCAGTTCAGAGCGTCGAAAATCCTGAATACGTCGATTCCGCCCTTTGCCGCCTCTTCGATGAACGTCCTTATTACGTTATCCGGATAGTTCTTGTATCCCACGGCGTTGGCTCCGCGGATGAGCATCTGGAACATGATGTTAGGAATTTTCTCTCTCAGAGTGTCCAGTCTTTCCCACGGAGATTCCTTTAAGAATCTGTATGAGGTGTCAAAGGTTGCTCCGCCCCACATTTCCAGTGAGAAGAAATCCTTTCCGTAGAGAGCCACTGCAGGAGCTATCTTCTCCATGTCTATGGTTCTGACTCTGGTCGCCATAAGGGACTGCTGCGCGTCTCTCATTGTGGTGTCTGTAAGGAGAAGCTTTTTCTGATTTTTAATCCAGTCCACTACTCCTTCAGGGCCTTTTTCATCGAGAATCTGCTTCGTTCCCGAAAGCCCCTTTATCTCCGATGCAGGAATTCTAGGGAACACAGGAACGTTGAACTGAGGCTTTATGCCCTTCGTCTCGTTTACCACCTTGTTTCCGAGGAAGGTCATCAGCTTAAGCTCCTTATCCTCCTTTACCGGAACGTACATAAGGTCAGGGTGTGATGCGATAAATCCCGTGTCGCACTCTCCGTTTTTAAATATTTCATGGTTCAGAACGTTGAGAAGGAAGCCCACGTTGGTCTTTACTCCCTTTATCTGAGTCTCCCTCAGGGCCCTTATGGCCTTTCTTCTGGCATCGTCAAAGGACAGGGCCCATGACGTCACCTTTACGAGAAGGCTGTCGTAATAAGGGGTAATCGTGGAGCCGGTGAATCCGTTTCCGCCGTCAAGCCTTATTCCGTATCCGGAAGGGCTCCTGTAGAGCTCCAGAGTTCCCGTATCAGGAGCAAAGCCGGAAGCCGGATCTTCGGTGGTGATTCTGCACTGAATAGCCGCGCCCCTTGCTACGATGCTGTCCTGACCCTTGATTCCTATCTCGTCCAGGCTGTAGCCTTCCGCGATGAGAATCTGAGACTGAACTATGTCTATTCCCGTAACCATTTCGGTAACGGTGTGCTCTACCTGAATTCTCGGATTCATCTCTATGAAGTAGTGATTTCCGTCTCTGTCGAGAAGGAATTCAACAGTTCCTGCACTTCTGTAGTTCACAGCCTTTGCTATCTTAAGGGCGTCTGCACAGATAGCCTGCCTCTGCTCCTCCGTAAGGCAGAGGGCCGGAGTGAATTCGATTACCTTCTGGTGTCTCCTCTGGATGGAGCAGTCGCGCTCGTAGAGGTGAACCAGATTTCCCTCCTTATCTCCCAGAACCTGTACTTCTATGTGCTTAGGATTTTCCAGATATTTTTCTATGAATATGTCGTCGATTCCGAAAGCCTTTGCAGCTTCGCTTCTGGCGTTTCTGTACTCCTGAACGATGTCGGCTCTGTCGCGGACGATTCTCATGCCGCGTCCGCCGCCGCCTGCCGCGGCTTTAAGCATAACGGGATATCCGCACTCATCTGCAAATCTTACGGCTTCTTCCTCGTCCTTAATGGCTGCTTCAACTCCCGGTATGGTAGGAACGCCTACCTGGTCTGCCACGATTTTGGACTTTATCTTGTCTCCCAGTTTATCCATCATCTCGTGGGTAGGTCCGATGAACTCTATGCCCGCAGCCTCGCAGGCTTTGGCGAATTCCACGTTTTCAGACAGGAATCCGTAGCCCGGATGTATGGCGTCCACACCCTTTGACTTAGCCAAATCGATTATCTCGTCGATTCCAAGGTATGCGGCTACAGGAGCCTTTCCCCTTCCTATCTGGTAGGACTCGTCAGCCTTTGTCCTGAAAAGGGTGTTCTTATCTTCTTCGGAGTATATGGCAACCGTTCTGATTCCCAGCTCCTGACAGGCTCTGAATATACGTATGGCTATTTCGCCCCGGTTGGCTACCAGAACCCTCTTGAATTTCTTCTTTTCCTTCATCGCTTTACTCTCCATTCTTCTCTTTATCAACGATGTGTATATCCATTTGCGGGTAAGGAATCTTTATTCCCTCCCGGTCAAATGCCTTTTTAATGTTCTCCTCCAGGTAGTACTTCACAGTGAAGTAGTCCTCTGTCTCGCACCATACCTTGCAGTCCATTATGACTGCGTCGGATCCCAGATTGGAAACTCCTATGACAGGCTCGGAATCCGTCTTTATCTCTTCGCATTCCGAGACCACCTGTCTCATCACGTTCTTCACCTTCTCAAGGTCGGAATCGTAGCTTACGCCGAAGGTGCAGTCCACCCGGCGCACGCCCTCCTCGGAGAAGTTGACTATTACCGATGTGGTGATGCTGCCGTTGGGCACGATTACTATCTTGTTATCGTAGGTGTGAAGCTTTGTGACCATAAGGTCTATGCTGTCAACTATTCCCGTTGCGCTGGACGAGCCGGAAATCTCGATGCTGTCCCCTTTGCTGAAGGGTTTGTTCAGGAGTATCAGTATTCCTCCCGCCACGTTCCCCAGGCTGTCCTTGAGAGCAAGGGCTATGGCGGCTCCGCACGCGCCCAGCACCGTAACGAGAGACGTGGTGGACGCTCCCGTCGCCTGTATGGCCATTATGGCAAGGATGATTATGAGTATCACCTTGGTGCTCTTTAATATGAAAAGATGCAGGGCCTCGTCAAGTCTGGTGTGCTTAAGCATCTTCTTCTCAATGGCGAGAAGTATCTTGATTACCAGAAGCCCCAGGGCTATTATGAGGATCACCTTGCCGCAGAGCAGCAGTATGCTCATCAGTTTATCGTTCATATGCCGTTCCTCTTACCTTCCGGCTCTTCTTCTCTCTATCTCGCGAAGCAGTTTCTTTCTCAGTCTTATGTCGTCCGGCGTTATCTCCACCAGTTCGTCATCCTCGATGAACTCGAGAGCCTCTTCAAGGGTGAAAACTCTGGCAGGCGACAGCTTTATGGCCTCGTCGCTTCCTGCGGCACGCATGTTGCTCACCTTCTTCGCCTTGCACGGGTTCACTTCCATGTCGTCGCTTCTGGAGTTCATGCCCACTATCATGCCTTCGTAAACTCTTGTGCCCGGCTCTATGAACATCTGAACTCTTTCGCTTATGTTGAATATGGCGTAAGGCGTCGCCACTCCCTCTTCTATGGCTATGGCGACTCCGTTGGTTCTTCCCGGAATGTCTCCTTTGTATTCCTCAAAGGCGTAGAACCTTCTCTCCATGCTGCCCTCGCCTCTGGTGTCGTTGATGAATTCGGAACGGTAGCCTAAAAGTCCTCTGGTCGGAACGTGATACTCAAGTCTTGAATATCCGTTTTCACCCGTCATCTGAACCATGATTCCCTTTCTCATGTTAAGCTTGGAAATTACCGTTCCCGCATACTCGTCGGGCACAGTTACTACCACTTCTTCCACAGGCTCAAGCTTTCTTCCCGCCTCGTCGCGCCTTATGATTACTTCAGGCTTTGATACGGCAAGCTCATAGCCTTCGCGCCTCATGTTCTCTATGAGTATGGAAAGATGAAGCTCTCCACGGCCCGACACCTTGAAGCAGTCGGTGGAATCGGTTTCTTCAACCATGAGACCAACGTTTACCTCCAGCTCCTTGTTGAGGCGCTCTCTTATGTGTCTCGACGTTACGAACTTGCCCACTTTGCCCGCAAAAGGCGATTTATTTACCATGAAGTTCATGGACAGAGTCGGCTCCTCTATGTGTATCATCTCCATAGGCTGAGGATCCTTCGGGTCGGTTATTGTCTCTCCTATGGAAATGTCCGCAATTCCGGAAACCACGACTATATCGCCGCACTCTGCCTCGTCTACGGCAACTCTCTTAAGGCCTCTGTATACGAATACCTGATTTACCTTTCTCTGGACTATGCTTCCGTCTTCTTTCGCGACGGCAACGGTCTCTCCCGCCTTCAGCACGCCCTGAGTGATTCTTCCGATTCCCAGCCTTCCGATGTAGTCGTCGTAGCCCAGGGTGGAAACCTGAAACTGGAGGGGCTTTTCTCTCAGGTCAGGGTAAGGCTCGCAGTGTTCGATGATGGTCTCAAACAGCGGCGTAATATCCAGTCCGCCAAAGCCTGCAGGTGTGTGCTTCAGCTTGGTGCCTCCCTCTTCCGTTGAAATTCCCGCAGCATCGGCCGGATCCCTTACGACTATTCCCTGCCGTGCGATTCCGTAGAGAATAGGGAAATCCAGCTGGTCGTCATTGGCGTTAAGGTCCATGAAAAGCTCATATACCTCGTCCACCACCTCGTCTATTCTGGCATCCTTCTTATCTATCTTGTTTATGAGCAGTATGGGATTAAGCCCCTGCTCCAGGGATTTACTGAGCACAAATCTAGTCTGCGGCATCGGTCCTTCGCTGGAATCCACCAGCAGTATTACCGTGTCAACCGTCTTCATTATTCTCTCCACCTCAGATGAAAAGTCCGCATGCCCCGGAGTGTCGACTATGTTTATCTTCGTGTCTCCGTGCATTATGGAGCAGTTCTTGGAGTAGATGGTGATTCCTCTTTCCCTCTCGATGTCATCGCTGTCCATTACGCAGTCCGCCACTTCCTCGTTGGCTCTGAAAACCCCGCTCTGATTCAGAAACGCATCTACCAGGGTGGATTTTCCCGCATCTACGTGAGCTATAACTGCAATGTTGATAATCTTCTGCTTGTCTGCCATTAACGTCTACCTTCTCCTCTATTCAGTCCTGATTCAGCCCGGCCGCAATTTCGCCGAAGCCCTTCCGCAGCTTCGCCAAAGCCCGGCCGTTTTAATAATTTTAATTTTTATATAGTTCAAACTTAATTTTATTAGGTTTTCACGGGGCATTTCTTTAAATATTAACACAGATTGTCCCGTTCTTCAACCGTTTTTCAAAATGCGCATAGAATATTTGTTATTATACCACAAAATCCCTCGCACTTAAAGAAGGTAGAGGGATTTAGGGGGCTCTTATGGGCTATTATGGGTTTCTATAGGCTACTATGGATTATTATTGGCAGCTATGGGCGGCTTTCGATGTGAAACCCCAATTTCACCTTTGAGGTCGAACCGTTTTTCGACCTCAAAGCCATCAAATGCTGCCTGCATCGAACAAATCCTCGGATAATCCCTGCCCGGACCGGCAAATGTTCGATGTAGAACGCTAAAATCGCC
>CASFAX010000013.1 GCA_949292945.1 uncultured Bacillota bacterium
TATATTATGCTGCGGCAGCATAAAAACAGCCCAGCAGTGCTAAACCGCAGAGTCGAATTCAACTTATTTAAAACCGTCCACCCTAAAGGGAGCATACCATGGTTGCGGGCCACTTCCCCATAAATGCGAATTCTGGCCCACGCGCCTGCGATTGCACCCACGCGCCTGCGATTGCTGCTGCTGTACGCCGCCACTCACCTCCGTTTTCATTTTCTCCAAATTCGACAGTACAGAATTTACAACTGTTTGCCACCTTATGTCCACATATAACCTTTGATTTTTCACCCGGACAGTGATACTCTATCATTATGAGAATGTTTATGCTGACTTCTCCGGGGGCGGCCGCCGGAAGGCTCCGAATGACGGGAATCGTCTGAGGCAGCGGGGGTCACGAGTCGGTGGCTTCTTGAATTGCGGCTGCCGGAAGGCGTAAACTGCCGGAGGAAAGGGATGCGGCATGAAGGCATTCAAACTAGAGCAGAATTTAACGAAGTTAGACTTAGAAGAGAAAGAAGGATTGAGACTGATGAAAACCGAAAAAGGATTTGAAGTGACCGAAAAGAAAGGTGCATATTACATCGACGGAGTGCTGATGGTAAACAAGACTTATCCCCTTTCACCGGAGTATGGCGACGGACTTACCGAAGAGACGGAGAAGGCTTTTGATGAGATGAGAGCTGACGGGGAGAAGCTGGGACTGGATCTTTACAATTCCAGCGGGTTCAGATCCTACGATTACCAGAACAAGATATATAACGAATACGTGGAAGAGGACGGCAGGGACAAGGCAGACACCTACTCTGCAAGGCCAGGCCATTCCGAACATCAGAGCGGACTTGCCTTTGACCTTAACTCCATAAGCGATGAGTTTGCGGAAACAGACGAAGGGAATTGGGTAAATGATAACTGCTGGAAGTACGGATTTATCCTGAGATTTCCGAAGGGAAAGAGCGATATAACCGGATATAAGTACGAGCCGTGGCACATGAGGTACGTGGGCAGGGAGCTTGCGGAGAAGATGTATAACGGCGGCGACTGGCTCACTTTGGAGGAATATTTCGGAGTTGACAGCTGCTATGATCACTGTTTGCCCAGGCCCCAAAACGTTTAGGAAATATATAGGGTGTCACCTTTCGTCTTCAGGCGGTTTTGAGGCCATGGGTAAGACGGCTTTGTCCATAGGGGCGGACACTTTTGCCTTCTTTACGAGAAATCCCCGGGGAGGTGCGTCAAAGCCTGCGGACCCGGACGATGCGAGAGCCCTCATAAAGATCATGCGGGAAAACGAGTTCGGGCCGCTGGTAGCCCACGCGCCGTACACGCTGAATCCGTGCTCGTCAAATCCGAAAGTCAGGAATTTTGCGAAGATGGCAATGGCGGAAGACCTTGAAAAAATGGAGTACCTACCGGGAAACTACTACAACTTTCATCCGGGAAGCCATACGGGTCTGGGAACGGAAAAGGGCATAGAGCTGATTGCGGACATGTTGAACGAAGTCATAAGCCCGGATCAGTCCACAACGGTTCTCCTTGAGACCATGGCCGGAAAGGGAAGCGAGATAGGAAGCAGCTTTTCGGAAATTGCAGCCATCATAGACAGGGTGGTTTTAAAGGACAAGATAGGAGTCTGCCTCGATACCTGCCACGTCAGCGATGCAGGCTATGAAATAAAGGATAACCTGGAAAATGTTCTTGACGATTTTGATGAAATAATAGGTCTTGAAAGGCTGAAGGCGCTGCACATAAACGACAGCCTGAACCCTGCGGGAGCGCACAAGGACAGGCATGCGAAGATAGGCGAAGGATGGATAGGACTTGATGCCATAAGGGAAGTCGTTCACAATCCGAGGCTTGCGGATCTTCCGTGCATCCTTGAGACGCCCCAGGAGGATCTTTCCGGTTACGCCCGTGAAATAGAGATGCTTAGATAAGTCTTAGATAAGGAGTTGATTTGAAATGAGTGTTGAAGTAAAGGACATACTGGTTATAAATCCGGGCTCCACCACTACAAAGATTGCAGTTTTTACGGATAACAATACCAGCAGGCTCTTTGAGACTACCATAGTTCACGATGAGGAGAAGATTCTGTCTTTCCCGACCATTGCAAGCCAGGAGGACTACAGAAGAGGAATGATCGAAGATTACCTGAGGGAGCACGATTACGACAAGTCCCGCCTGTCGGCTGTAGTCGGAAGGGGTGGAATGGCCTTTGAGCTTTCTTCGGGAGGATATCTGGTGAACAAAACCCTCTGCGAGAGGATGGCAAGTCCCGAGCTTCCGGCTCATGCGTCAAGCCTCGGAGCCATACTGGCATACGACATGGCCGAGGAGCTTGGAATCCCGTCGTACATATACGACTCCCCTATGGGCTGCGATCTGACGGAAGTTGCAAAGATTACCGGAATTGCCGAGGTAGAAAAGTACGGAGCCATTCACCTTCTCAACTCCAGAGCCATGGCAATGGATTATGCAAAGCAGATAGGAAGAGACTATAACGATCTGGACCTCATAGTGTGCCACCTGGGCGGCGGAATCACTGCCAACGCTCAGAAGCACGGAAAGGTCGTAGATACGGCAGGCTACGACGACGGCCCTATGGCTCCTGAAAGGTCAGGTGGAGTTCCACTGATTCTCTTCAAAAAACTGTGCTTCGACGGAAAGCACACCTCTGAGGATATGGACAGGCTCATAAGCGGCAAAGGCGGCATGTATTCGTACCTGGGCACCAAAGACTGCATAGAAGTTGAAAAGCGCATCGAAGCGGGAGACGAAAAGGCGGCCGTAGTATATGAGGCCATGGCTTACCAGGTGGCAAAGTCCATAGCAGGTCTTTCAGTGGCGCTTGAGGGTCATGTGGACGCCATAATAATAACCGGCGGAATAGCTCACTCCAAGATGCTTACGGATATGATAAAGAAATACGCCGGACACCTTGGAAACATCGTGGTTATGCCCGGCGAGAAGGAAATGCAGGCCCTTGCAGACGGAGCCATGAGAATGCTCAAAGGCGATGAGGCTGCCAGGGTATACAGCGGTATTTAAGGCAGAGACCCCGTGATATCAGCGGAAAAGCTTAAGCATCGCGGTGTCTATATCTGTTTGATAGAGAGACTCTATAGATAAGTTGTAAATGGCGGCAAGGTGCAGACACGTGTAAAGTGACGGCGCCCTCTCGCCTTTTTCAAAAGAAGAATATGTACTTCTTGCTATCTGCAGACGTTCTGCAAGTTCGCCCTGACTGAAGCCGTGAAGTTGGCGTAATGTTCTCAGATTCACGCTTATACGGGCTATGAATTGTTCTTCATTCATGCTCGTTCCTCCTTGTTTTCGGACTTCGGAGCCTCTGCCGAAAAATACACGAATAGATTACAGAATAGTAAGAATATTATCAAACCGCTGAAAGGAGCGGAATTGCTACTATCGGGAGAAAAAATGGAATTAAAGGTAAACAAGAGAAATATTGGAGATGACGAACTGAAAAACGACAGGGCTGCGAAGGCCGGAAGAGCACTGGACTTCCTCTGGGAGAGCCCGTGGGTAAAGGCTTCTGTTGCAAGAGCTGACTATAAGACTGCGGAGGCTCTGTCTTCCGTTGCGGAAAAGCTTGCGGCTGAATGTGATGTCGTGGTGGTGCTGGCTGCGGGAAATATGGCAAAGACTTTGAGGGCGGTGCTGGACGCTGTACCGGGAGATGAGAACGGATGTCAGGTGAAGGTATTCGGAGATACCCTTTCCACGGCAGATTACGATGCTGCATTTACAGCGCTTAAGGGAAAGAGAATTGGCCTCATCACAGTAAGCGACGGAAGAGAGTCTTTGGAACTTCGCGGAGCTCTTGCCATAATGAAGAAGTTCGTGGTTTCCGAAATGGGGCCTGTAGGTTCATTTGGCAGAATATACGCAGTGTGCAGCAAGGACAGCGAAGTGATAGTAAACGATGCGGTGCAGAGCGAGTATCAGGTAATACCTCTTGAAGAAGGAGTGACGGGACTTTATGCCGCAAATTCTTCAGCTGTAATCCTTCCGCTCATGATAAAGGGAGCCGATATTTCCGCCTATCTGGAAGGCTTTTACGATGCTGTATCGTCCCCTGCCTGGGATACCAACGCATGGGAGTACGGTGCTGCCCTTTACGATATGCGCTCCGCTGGAAAAGTGACGGCGTTTTCAGTATGGCACAGAGAATTTGAGACTGCGGTGAAATGGATGGCAGCCTTCGGGCAGGGAAAGGAACCGGACAGATGGGCCAGAATGCCTGAGGATGGAGAGGCTGCCGAAAAAGCGGATTATCAGGTTCTCGTATCGGTGGAAAACCCGGGAGAAGATCTGATGACTCCGCTCTTTGAGGGATGCAACAGCGACGGATCCCTTAACCTCCTCTTAAACGAGGAATCCAGAAGGAGATTCTACGGCGATGAGGAAAAGCCGGGAGTCGAAATCGTTTTAGGAGAGGCGGACGCATCATCTGTTGGACAGCTTGCAGCCTTTGTCCAGATTTCCGAAGGAATAGCGGAATTTTTCAGCGGAGACGAAAATGATAATTAAAAAGCTGGCAAGTTCGGAATACGTGAAAAGATTCGCAGAAGCATTTGGCACGCTGCCTGCGGTTACAGGAGACATGGCCCAGCTTGCAGGAGCGAAGGTACGCAGAATGAGTGAAGAAGAGGGCATGGCGGCTCTTGAAAAAGACATGGAAAGAGAAGGAGCTTTTTACACTCCTGACGGCGTGCTCTTTGCTGCGGGAAGAAGCGAATACGAGGCTGAGATCACGGCGGAAGTAGTCGAAAAGTGCATGAAAGCCTTTATTCAGGCGGAGGGTTTAGGCGGTGCAGTCCCCCTGAGCGTGGAAGATGCGGAAAAGCTGAGAGCTGACTACATTGTAAACTATTCAGCGGTGGAAAACTCGTACAGGCAGGAATCCGAACGGGAGACCGGACTCAGAGAAGCACTCGTCCGCTACGGGAGAAAAGTCCTCGAGACGGGTCTTGTTCGCGGAACGTGGGGAAACCTTTCCGTGCGCCTGGATGACAGGCACATGCTGGTAACTCCCTCGGGAATGGACTATAACCGCATTACGCCGGAGCATATAGTCAGGGTGGAAATCGGAACGCTCAAGTATGAAGGCCCCTTTAAGCCTACGTCGGAAAGCCCCCTTCATTCTGCCATATACGAAAAGAGGTCTGACGCAAAAGCGGTGATTCACACCCACTCCGACGGATGCACGGCTTTTGCCGTAGCGAGAAAACCACTGGTCATAATGGAGGCAAAACTTAAGGCGATTGCAGGAGAAATCATCCATGTAGGAGACCCGGGACTTCCGGGCTCCAGGGAGCTTACGGAAAACACTGTGAAAGCTTTAGGCGATAATCCGGGCTGCATAATGGCAAATCACGGCATGCTGGCCTGCGGGGAAGATTTAGAGCAGGCTCTCGACAGGTGTCTTGCCATTGAAGAGGCGGCAAAGCGGGCTTTAGGAGAATAAAAATGATCTATGCAGAAGTAGTTGCCGGAGGAAAAGGCACCAGGATGGGAAATACGGAGCTTCCGAAGCAGTTTCTCATGCTGGGGGAAAAGCCCGTCGTAATCCATACTCTGGAAAGGTTTCTGGAAAATCCGCAGGTAGACAGGATAATCCTCTGCGTACCGGCGGAATGGAAGAACTATGCCGAAGACATGATTACCGAATATCTGGGAGAGGAAAGCGGAATCGACGTTGCAGCAGGCGGAGACCACAGGAATGCGACAGTGCTCTCAGGATGCAGATACATAGAGGAACGTTACGGCATAAGAGACGATGACATAATTCTCACCCATGACGCCGTAAGGCCTTTTGTGACACAGAGAGTAATAGACGAAAACATAAAAGCCGCGGGGAAATACGGCGCGGCCGTTACCGCTGTGGGAGCGGTTGACACCATTGCCGAAGCCGATGAATCGGGAATGCTGAAGAACATCCCGCCAAGGGAGAAAATGTATCAGGAACAGACGCCTCAGACATTTATGCTGGGCCGGATGAAGTCGGTCATCGAGGGATTCACAGACGAGGAACAGCGGCTCTTTACCGATGTGTGTAAGGCGTATCTGAACAAGGGCATACCCGTCAAAGTGGTGGAGGGGGAGCCCTTCAACATCAAAATAACGACCCCTTACGATATGAAGACGGCTGAGATGATCATAAAAGAAAAAGAATATCTGAAATAAAGAGAGGACCGGAATCTGACGGAATTAACCGCCGGAGACCGGTCCTCTTTTCAGGCATACGCCCGTTTACTAAGGAGTTATTGATGATATGCTTTGGTTAT
This sequence comes from uncultured Bacillota bacterium, assembly GCA_949292945.1. GTDB lineage: Bacteria > Bacillota > Clostridia > Peptostreptococcales > Anaerovoracaceae > Avanaerovorax. The sequence continues at coordinate 6,303 of CASFAX010000013.1, forward strand.
TTCTTATCTTTCGTAGACTGTTTCCCCTGCAACGACTGTCATATCGACTTTGATGTCTTTGATGCGGTCAGGATCCACGGAGTATATGTCTTCGGAAAGTATGACAAAATCTGCATTCTTTCCGGGTTCCACAGTTCCGTTTACGTCTTCGGAATAAGAGCCGTAGGCAGGATATTTTGTGAAAAGGCGCACGGCCTCGCTGACCGGAAGCTTTTCTTCCGGAATCCAGCCGTTTTCCGGTTTGCCGTGGATGTTCTTTCTGGTAACCGCAAAATATATGTTTTCCATTATGTCGAAGCTTACCACCGGCGCATCGGAACCTCCCATAGTTCTGATTCCGAGATCCAACATGGATTTCCAGGCATATACGCCGTCCATTCGCTCTTTGCCGATTCTGTCTTCCACTATATCCATATCCAGGTCTACGAACACAGGCTGGATATATGCGAGAACGTTGTCCTTCGCCATTCTCTCGAGAATTCTTCTGTTGGTTATCTGGCAGTGGACTATGCCGTGGCGGTTTTTCGGGTTATCCGCCCTGGCAGGGGATTTTTCAATGGCGGTGAGAACCATGTCCATGGCTCTGTCGCCGATGCAGTGAACGGCTATCTGCATGTGATTTTCGTCGCAGAACCTTACGATGTCGTTAAGCTCCTCCTGGGAATATATGCTTATTCCGTAATTGTCCTCAGAACCTTCGTAAGGCTCGTTCATGGCGGCCGTTCTCGCTCCCAGAGCGCCGTCATGGAGAAGCTTGACAGGGCCTATGGTGAAGCGTCCGCCGCAGTCTCCCGTCCTGTAACCTTCACCGATAAAGGTCTTAAGGTCTTCAAATCTTTCAAAGAGACACTGCTCATAGATTCTCAGATTCAGCTCTCCCCTGCTGTCAAGAGATTTATAGGCGTTCATGATTCTGCGCCAGTCTTTTCCCGGAAGGGAAGCCAGGTCATCGGACTGAATTCCGGTGATGCCGGCTTTGTTTAAATCGGCGATGCTGTATTTGATAAGGTACTCTATTTCCTCTGCCGGAGGCGCATCCAGGACGGAATAGTAGAACTGGACGGCGTTCTCCTTCAGAAGGCCTGTCTCCTCGTCGATTTCATTTTTTATCTCGGGATATTCCTTTATCTTCTTCAGCTTTTCAAGGCCGCAGGTGTTGGTTACGGCCATGTGACCGCATACTCTCACCATGATGACAGGTATGTCGTCTGCCAGTGCGTCAAGTTCCGTTTTCGTCGGATAGACGGGCCGGTCAAAGTGCTCTTCGTTCCAGCCTCTGCAGAACAGCCAGTTAAGGGGCCTTTCTTCTCTCTTATCGAGGCGGGCTTTTGCCGCCGCATATGTTTCCTCCACGCTTTTGCAGTCGAAAAGCCTCACGGAATTTGCGACGAAGGCGTAGTGAAGCATGTGAAGGTGAGAGTCGACGAATCCCGGAAGGAGAAGCCGTCCCTTAAGGTCAATTCTCTCCTTTGCCTCAAAGGCTGCCGCTTCTTCGTCGGTTCCCGTAAAGACTATTTTGCCGTCTTTGACACCAACGGCGCTGCAAAAGGTGTCGTCTGCGTCCAGTGTGCTGATTTTGCCGTTGTAAAAAATTCTGTCCATAGTCAGTATCCTATCTGATTTTCTTGATGGCGTCCTCGTAGAAGAGGGCGGTGTTTTCGTTCAGGGTTCCTTCCTTCAGATAGCGCGCTCTGTAGTCCTTAAGCAGAGTGATGAACGTTCCGCTTAAGAGGAACAGAGTGATGATGTTGAAGAAGGTAGGGAATACGGTGGTGAAGTCTGCAATTACCCACAGCTGTGAAGGAGTTCCGTTTCCGTAAACTGTGAGAAGAGTTACGAGGAATCCCCAGAGCGGTGTGCCGATGATGAAGATCTTCGATGCGATATTGTTGACCTTCTTGTTTCCGCCCAGCCAGTGGTCCAGTATTACCTGGTAGTAGGTGAACCAGCCGGTGGAAGTGGTAAGGCCGAAGAGGAAGATGCTCAGGGCAACCATGATTCTGGCAGCGGAACCCATTACGGATTCAAAGGCTGTAAGGGTGAGGGTAGCGCCTTCAAGGCCGGAGTTCCAGTATCCCGTTGCAATGACAACCAGACCTGTAAGGGTGCAGATTATGATGGTATCCACAAAAACCTCGAATGCTCCCATAAGTCCCTGCTTTACAGGGTGATCCGTGTTGGCGGAAGCGTGTACCATAGGAGAAGTTCCCCATCCTGCCTCGTTACTGTATACGGAGCGAGCGAAGCCGAGTCTCATGGTGTAGGCAACCGAAGCTCCGAGGAATCCTCCCGTAGCCGACTGAGCCGTGAAAGCTCCCTTGAAGATCATGGCAAAGGTGTTAGGGATGTTGTCCCAGTTAACTGCCAGGATGATGGAAGGAACGATGTAAGGTATGTCGAAGGTTCCTCCGATGGCTTCGGATACGGTGTAGTTCTGAAGGGTGATGAACCAGGTCATGAAGATGCAGAGTCCGAAGATTACAGCAAATATCTTCCAGAACTTATATCCTTTCTCTTTTCCCAGACCGTTCTGCATGTAGTAGGTAGGACCTCCGCGGAAGGTTCCGTCAGGCTGCTTTTCCCTGTAGTATACGGCCAGGGTAACTTCTGCCATCTTGATGATCATGCCCATGAGAGCTGCAACCCACAGCCAGAACAGTGCTCCCGGGCCTCCTGTTGCAATAGCCGTAGCTACGCCGCTCATGTTGCTGACGCCTACAGTTCCGCCTATGGCAACGGAGATAGCCTGGAAAGGAGTAAGGGCTTTCTTTTCGTTTCCATTCCTTTCTTTTGCGACTGCCGGATTTTCCCTCCGGCAGTTATTTCCGCGTAAGATAAAGCAAAAGCCGTGCCATAAGCAAAACCCGCCGATTTCAACGATTTTCACGAAAAATGGGAGCGTTTATAGGACAAAAACGGGAAATAGGTTGAATAAATAGGGTAATTATCCTATAATATAGCCTATTGCTGCCGGGAATCGATTTACTTCCGGGAACCTGTTTTGCCGGCAGCTTTTGACCGGAAGAACCCAAAGAGGAGAGAAAAGCGATGCAGACTATTTACATGGTTTTTAACGACAGGGAGAAAAGCGAAGTTTCCACTTCCCTTCTGGAAGATCTTAAATTCGTATTCGGAGGCTTTGTGCGGATAAGACTTTGTTTCCTGAACGAAATAGCCAGAGGAGCCATAGACGACGGAGATGTGTTCATAGTCCTCTACGAGGACAGGGTCCACGCCATGAGCGAGTACATATCGTCTCTTGACAGGGTGATAGCCGTTTCGAGAACCGTACGCAGGGAGTTCCTTCCCGAGGTTTTTGCAATTCCCGACGGTACGGAGGTTCTCGTCGTAAACGATACTGATGAGAGCACCCTTCAGACGGTGAACAACCTCTACGCTCTGGGCCTTAACAACCTCAAACTCATTCCTTACTTAACCTCATCTGACGATGCAGATTTTGAGCACATAAAATATTCCATAACCCCGGACGAGGAGGATCTCGTTCCTCGATATGTAGAGCATACCATAAATATAGGAAACAGATGCGTTTCTCTCGACACCATAATGGACATCACCAACATGCTCAGGCTCAACGCCCCTCAGGTGACGCGGAACATAATAAAGTACAGCGAAATTGCCGCCGAAACCAACGAAGGGAGAAACCGCCATTACGTAAGGGAAAGGCTTAAGGGGGAGATTTTCAATTCGGTTTTCAGCGATGCAAAGCGTGCGATTTTCGTAACTGACCCCGACGACAAAATGGTCTACGTGAATCAGCGGGCCAAAGAGCTGTTCTTCCCATACGAGGGAAGAAAGCGGGATGCAGTCTGGCTCTTCGGCGGCGAGTACGAAAAGATGCTGGAGCCGAAATCATTTAAAAACGCCCTGTTTACCTTTGACGGAGTAAACTACATAGTGGAAAAGCGGGTAGTCAAAGTTATGGATCAGGCAGTGGGAAGCTACTACCTCTTTGACGACGAAAGGGACATAAAGGAGTCGGAAAGCGACCTGAATAAGCTTCTGGTGAAGAGGGGCCTGGTTGCAAAATACACCTTTAACCAGCTGGTCGGGGAATCTCCGGTTATGAGGGAGACCATCGAGCTTGCAAAGAAAGTAGCCCTCACAGATTTTACCGTTCTCATATGCGGGGAAAGCGGTACGGGAAAGGAGCTTCTGGCCCAGTCAATACACAACTATTCCGCAAGAAAGGATCAGCCCTTCGTTGCCATAAACTGTGCGGCCCTTCCGGAGACACTTTTGGAATCTGAGCTCTTCGGCTACGAAAAGGGAGCCTTTACGGGAGCCCTGGGAAACGGCAAACCGGGACTTTTCGAGCAGGCCGGAAAGGGCACCGTGTTTCTGGATGAGATAGGCGATATGCCACCAAACCTTCAGGCAAGGCTTCTGAGAGTGCTTCAGGAGAGACAGATAATGCGCCTGGGAAGCGACAAAGTCATAGACGTGGACGTGCGCATAATCGCAGCCACCAACAAAAACCTTCCGCGGCAGGTAAAGACAGGGGCTTTCAGGGAGGACCTCTACTACAGGCTCTGCAACATTCCAATTACCCTGCCGCCGCTGAGGGAAAGGGGAGAGGATGCGCTCCTCCTCATGGAGTACATGCTGGGCATTAAATTTCAGGAGCTTGGAGATGCTCAGCTGAAGCAGATACTTGCTTACAGCTGGCCGGGAAACGTTCGCGAACTGAAAAATGCCGCGGACTATTTCGCGACACTGGGAAAGCTTCCGGAAACCCTGACGGAAGGAAGGATTTCCGAAACGAGGAAAGCGGAAAAGACAGAATATGAAGATACGTGGCCTGGCGCCGGGGACCGCAGCAGCTCGAAAACCTCTGGAATGCCAGAAACCTCAGGCGTCTCAAAAACCTCTGGCATCGCTGTAAGGGAAGAAGTCCTTCAGATAATCAAAGCTCACACGAATCCCTCATCGGGAATCGGCAGGCTTTCCATACTAAAGGAGCTTCGCCGCCGGAACGTAAACATAAGCGACGACAAGTTAAGGCACATTCTGAAAGAGCTGGAAACCTCCGGAATGATTACAGTAGGCCGAGGCCGGTGCGGATGCCGGGCAAGAGATATATAGCTGGGGAAAAATTCCACCTGAATTTACCAAGATGACGTATTATTTGCAGGCATTATGCAGCAGACATTCGAAATCTTGAGGAAATCCGATGAGTGATAAATCGATATCCTCTTGAAATTCGTTTATAATTTTTAAAACGTCTGAAACAAAAGACGCTTTATAAGATATATCGGGCAATCTCTGTGACAGCATCAGTATGTATGCAAACATTGAATCGTTTCTTACCTCGCGGTATGTCCTGAGAAAACTCTTTGGAAACTTTACAGGCGGAGAAAACTTTGTGTTATATAATCTGGCGGCATGGGCGCACTTATTGCGCAGCACAGATAAGCAATGTAAGTGGTTTTCCAATGTGTTGCGACCTGTATTTACAGCGGCAGCTATGGTGTCTTTTTCTGAATAATACATGGAACTATAAAGCTTCGAGATGCTGGAAAAAGACATCAGCTCCACCATTGCCCAAAGAGGCAACTTCCCGTTATATTTTTTATCATGATGCTTTACAACAAGGCTGTCCTTGTGATAATCGTGTTCACGAAGGAAGCTGTTCATAACCGCCCGGTAGCCATCTTTGTTATAGAAGTTGCTTTCATCGTAGTGCTGGTCATGGGGAGATGATGCGCATTTTGACATAGAAAAACCATAGGCTATTTGAGTTCTGTAATATACTTCAGCAATTTCAATATATCGTCTGCAGACGTCACGAATCGCTTCGTCAAAGGAGTATATGCGATATACCTGATAGAAACTGGTTCCACGTGCGTAGTCGCTGTTTTTTTCCGGCATACGGAACTGTAAAGCGTATCCGGTGAAACGATAGTAATTAATTTGTTTAAGTATATTTTCAGCAGCGGTTTCGTCCTCAACAATCATTCCGTGAGATTTTAACTTATTCACTTGCTCGCTGAAACTTAGAGGTCTTTTTAAATTGTCCATAATTATACTCCATAAAGTAAAAAAGCCGAACCACACAAGGCAGCTCAGCTTGGTCCCCAATAAAAAATCAGGCAACTCTGTTGCTTATTATAATACACTTTGCGTTTGATGATGTCAACGGTTATCAGCGCAGTTCGTGAAATATATCCGGTGAAAAATAAAACCCCTAAGCTATCGGGATTCTGATAACTTAAGGGGTATAAATCATGGAGCTCCCAGTGGGACTCGAACCCACGACCTGCGCGTTACGAATGCGCTGCTCTACCAACTGAGCCATGGAAGCACGGATATGTAAAATTGCAACACGTATATTTTATTATCACAGCGAAGAATTTGCAAGAAAAATTTCATCGGATTTCGGGGATATATCCATTTAATTATAAAATATGGTATAATGACAAAAAGCATGTGTGAACCGGACAGGAGGAAACCATGAGAGAGATAAAGAAAGTCGGGACGGAACATATCGAAGAATATCTGGATATTTATCTAAATTCATATCCCGCGTACAAGGCGCTGGATGACGAGTGCCGGAACTATTACAGGGAAAAGACTATCCGCGATATGGAAAGAGGCGTGGACGTGGATTTCTTCGGGTGCTTCGAGGATGGAACCATGGCGGCCATAATGAAAATCGTGGATTTTAACATAAATCTCTTCGGTGAGATGAAAAAGACGAAGGGACTCATGTCCCTAGGGGTGCACCCTTTGTACAAAAAGAGAAAGATAGCCCTGGACATGGTGAACTTTTTCGAGGACTATACGGTGGACAGCGGCTGTGCCATGGCTGTGCTGCTTCCGTTCAACATGAAATTCTATCATAACATGGGCTACGGGTACGGCTCCAAGATGGATGAATACCGGGTGCCGACTGCATCTCTGCCAAAGGCTGAAAACACCGACGGTCTCAGATTCCTTTCAGCGGACGAAAAAGCAGAGGCTCTTGCCTGCTTCAGGCGCTTTGTGGAAGCGGGGCACGGTCAGCTTATGAAATTTTCCGAAGAAATCGAGGCCATGAATTCCGACGAGGTGACAAAGTATATAGGATGCTTTGACGGAGAAAGGCTTGCAGGCTATCTTGCCTACAGATTTGAACCGGCAAGCGATGTGAACTACACGCTTAACCGCATCGTGGTAGACGAGATGATTTACGAAAGCGGAGCCGTTCTGAAAAAGCTTCTGGGATTTCTCCGGCTCCAGGCGGATCAGGTGCAGACGGTGGTTCTGAGGACGGGGGATCCCGACTTCTATCACGTTCTGGAGGACAGCGCCGACATTTCCGGGAATTACATTCCGTTCGGTTACATTCAGACAAACGTTTCCGCAGTCGGCGTTATGCAGAAGATTATAGATCCGGACAGGTTCCTCGAGCAGACGGCTCACAGAAAGATTCCGGCATGCCGGGGAAGGCTCACTGCGGAGTTTGCATATAAGTATGAACTTGTAAGCGGCATGAACTGGATAACCATCGCTTTTGAAGACGGCGGGTGGAAAATCGACGACTCCGGAAAGAACGCCGACATTCAGATAAGCCTCAGGTTGAGAGACCTTTCTTCCATACTTATGGGCTCCATGAGAGTGGGAAGTGCGGTGCGCCTGGGCATCGCTCAGGTGACAAAAGGTGCAGACCGTCTGGCGGAGCTGGACGCTTACCTGACCCCGGAACAGAGGCCTTTCGGGAATTCGGACTTCTAATTCAGACGACATGGAAGCCGAATACAAAAACAAACAGTAAAAACAGCGGAGCTGCCGGATTTTCGGCAGCTCCGTTCATTTCAACCGAATCGCTGGTTTGTCCAGAAAAAGTTTAACTGCCGCTTCCAGCCAGCGCAAATCACTTTACCTTATAACCCCTTCATTACCCCATTACCGCATGATAATATAAGCCGTATATGCGATGTAGATTGCGATCATTATGAGGCCTTTGCTTCTTCCGATTTTTTCACCGAAGCGGGCAAAGGCGTAGATGAGAACGCATATGCCTATGAGGACGAGGGTATCCATGATGTTCTCGCTTACTACAGGTATAGGCATTAGGGTTGATGACATGCCCAGTATGAAGAGGATGTTGAATATGTTGGAGCCAATGGCGTTTCCGAGAGCAAGGCCGCTTTCTCCTTTTCTGGAGGCTACGACGCTGGTGACAAGCTCGGGAAGTGAAGTACCTATGGCGACTATGGTAAGTCCGATAAGAGTTTCGCTTAAGCCCAGGGATTTGGCTATGGCTGTGGCGCTGTCGACGACAACATCGCCTCCGAATACTACTGCCGCAAGTCCGAGGACGATGAAGAGTGCAGCTTTTGACAGAGAAACCGGCTCAATCTCCTCTTCCACCCTGTTTTTCAAAGCCGAACGGACCATTACGGTTATGTAGGTGATTATGCCGGCGAGAAGAATCAGACCTTCTACCCTCGAAAGCATACCGCCGAGGACGAAAAGATACAGAACTATCGTCACGATGAAATTTACAGGAAGGTCCCTTTTTACTATCTGGCTGTCGGCGGTAAAAGGCCTTATAAGGGCGCTGGCTCCCACCACTACAAGGGTGTTGAATATGTTTGAGCCTACGATGTTGCTTACCGCGATTTCATTGCTTCCCGCAAGACCTGCCGAAATGCTTACTGCGGCTTCGGGAAGAGATGTGCCGATAGCGACGATTGTAAGACCGATGATTACGGACGGAACTTTAAGGTAACCGGCCAAAGCGGCACTGCCGTCCACGAAGAAGTCGGCGCCTTTGATAAGAAGGACAAAACCAACTATGAGCAGAACATACTCCATAAATATTGCCTCCGATTTCTATGAATAATAGCTTGAAATATACCATAAAGAGGATAGCAGAAGGCAATGTGAAAGTCAAAGAAAACACGAAGAAAAAGGGAATTCGCACTATTCCAAAAAGCCGTTGTACTGGAGGGGCTTTTTTGATATAATATCACCAGTGCATATTTACAGACAGGAGGTCTAATTAATGAAAGGCTACACAAGTGAAACTATCAGAAATGTTGCTTTGCTGGGACACGGCGGATGCGGCAAGACGACGTTCCTCGAATCAGCCCTTTACGCTACAGGCGTAACGAAGAAAATGGGTAAGGTAGAGGATGGAAACACTGTATCCGACTACGACAAAATGGAAATTGAAAAGGGATATTCCATCAACACTTCCGTTGTGCCTGTAGAGTGGAAGGGAAGCAAGATTAACTTTATAGATACTCCGGGATATTTCGACTTTGTAGGAGAAGTAAACGCAGCCCTGAGAGCTGCCGAAGCCGCAGTAATCCTGGTGGACGCAGGAGCGGGAATTCAGGTTGGAACCGAAGAGGCATGGAACGCCTGCGAACGATATAAGACTCCGAGATTTATCGTTATAAATAAGAGAGATAAGGACGAGTTCGACTTCTATAAGACATTTGACGAGCTTAAAGCCAAGTTCGGCGATACCCTCATTCCTTTCAGCTGGCCGCTGTCCGCTGAAATCGATGAGGATCTTAAGGAAGCCATCGCAATGGCCGATGACGAGCTTATGGAAAAATACTTCAACGGCGACGACTTTACAGACGAAGAAGTTAAAAACGGTCTCGTAAAGGGTATTTCCGAAGGCGTAATCGTGCCTGTGTGCTCGTCCGCATTCCAGCTGGGACAGGGAATTGAAGGACTTCTTGATCTTCTCCTGACTTACGTTCCTACCCCGCTTCAGCACGGACCTTATGCAGGATTCAACGACAAAAACGAACCGGTAGAGAGAATTTCCGTAACGGATGCTCCGATGTCCGCGTTCGTATTCAAGACCATAGTCGACCCGTTCGTAGGAAAGATTTCCATCATGAAGGTGGTTACCGGAAAGATAAACTCCGGAACGGAAGTTCTCAACGAGAGAGCCGGCAAGATGGAAAAGTTGGGCAAGCTGTTCTTCTTAAGAGGAAAGGAGCAGCTGGAACTCAATTATGCAGAGGCAGGCGATATCGTTGCCGTTGCAAAGCTGCAGTACACTTTGTCCGGCGACACTCTTTGTGATAAGAACGATATAATCAGATATCTCCCTTTGGACTATCCTTCCCCGACCTACTTCATCGCCATCGAGCCTGAAGACAAGAACGACGAGGAAAAGATGGGAACGGGCCTTGCGAGACTGAGAGAGGAAGACCCTTCCTTTGTAGTAGAGAGAAACGCTGAGACTCATCAGACGCTCCTGGGCGGACAGGGAGACATCCAGCTTGGAATCATCCTCGCAAAGCTGAAGGACAGATTCGGCGTAAGCGTTAAGACAGTTCCCAGAAAGATAGCTTACAGAGAAACCATCAAGGGAACTTCCGACGTTCAGGGTAAGCATAAGAAGCAGTCCGGAGGCGCAGGTCAGTACGGCGACGTGTGGATCAAGTTCTCCCCTTCCGATAAGGAATTTGAGTTCTCCGAAGAACTCTTCGGCGGATCCGTTCCTAAGAACTACGTTCCGGCTGTTGAAAAAGGTCTCATAGAGAGCATGCAGAAAGGCCCTCTGGCAGGATGCAAAGTAGTGAACGTAAAGGCTGTCCTTCACGACGGTTCATACCACGATGTGGACTCCAACGAAGTATCCTTTAAAATCGCGGCATCCCTGGCATTCAAGAAAGGTATCGTAGAGGCAAAACCTGTTCTCCTTGAGCCTATCATGCACCTTGAGATAATGGTCCCTGACGACTACATGGGCGACGTAATGGGCGACATGAACAAGCGTAGAGGAAAGATTCTCGGAATGGAGCCTCTTCCAAACGGCGGACAGAAGCTCCTCGCAGAAGCGCCTCAGTCCGAGCTCTTTGATTACGCTCTGGGACTGCGCTCCATGACTCAGGGCCGCGGCCACTTCGAAATGAACTTCGAAAGATACGACGAGATGCCGAAAGCCCTTGCCGACAAGATTATCGAGGCTTATCAGTCCGGACAGGAAGCGTAGAGCGACTTGTCAGTTGATGTAAAACCGATAAGGTTTACAGCGGCCAAGGCGTCATCGCGTTTGACAAAATAAGAAATTATGGCTGAGACATCAAGACAAAAATTGACGTTTTAGAAGCATTAAAGAAATAAGGTCGAAGATATACGGCGGATGTGCCGCATATTCTTCGACCTTTTGTGTATTACGGCATTATATTGTCAAATTTGGCCTTGATGAAAGCCTCTTCCTTCGATGATTTAGTCGAAACACAGCTACTGGCATCTGCGATTGAGAAGCAAGGAAACTCTTATTAATCCAGGAGAAATCCTTCCGGGAACGGATCCTTAGGGTCTAATATCCAGGTTGCAAATCCTGTAATGCATGCGTTTCCTGTTATGCGTGGAATGATGGCTTTTCTTTCTCCCACTTCGGTTTCTTCCAAAACATCGCATTTGAACTTGGAGCCAATGACGCTTTCGTGAACGAAGCTATCGCCCACTTTCAGCTCGCCCTCTTCGGCCAGCAGGGCAGCCTTTGCGGAGGTTCCCGTACCGCATGGGGAACGGTCTATAACCTTAGGAAGGGCCACTACCAGGTTCTGGATATCGGCGTCTTCGGACTTAGGAGGGCCGAAGAATTCAACATGTGTTACTCTGTCTACGAAGGAAAGAGTCGGATGTGAAACTTTTACCTGTTTGTTTATATCCTTTGCTATGGAACGGGCGATTCTAATGAACTGATCTCCGTTTGCAGGACAGATATCAAGTCCGAATATCTCGGCAGGGATGATGGCGTATACGTTACCGCCCCAGGATATGTCGAAAGTGATGTCGCCATACACTCTGGTTTTTACGTCGAAATGCTATTTCACTAACTTAATCTCTTAAGCACCCTATCGGAACTACGCACACGCCATCGTGGCGACGATATGCATAATCACCTGTTCCGGTCAGAACCATCATGAAAGAAGGAGCTCTCATCTTGTCGGTGTCGATTTTCGATGCCATAGACTTCAGACTGACTGCTCCTTCTTCTATGAGCTTGTCGCCGCCCAGCTTTATTTCTATAAGCCCGTAATTTCCATTTCTCAGGTGAACGACTGCATCGCATTCCTGACCGTTTTTATCTCTGTAATGATAGACTTCACCGTTAATGGCGTCTGCAAAGACTCTGAGATCTCTGATGCAGAGGGTTTCGAAAAGAAAGCCGAATGTTTTCAGGTCATTAATCAGATCGTCAGGACCGATACCTAAAGCTGCAACTGCGATAGAAGGATCAACGTAGTAGCGTGTATCAGATGTGCGTATTGCAGTTTTTGACCGGAGATTAGGATTCCAGGCAGGCATATCCTCCACAACAAATATTTTTCTAAGGGCATTTATATATGACGATACGGTTTCTTCGCTGATGGTGGTCTCGTCGCCGCCGCTGACATCCTGAGCGAGAACGGTATTGGGAACCTGACTGCCCTGATTTCTGGCATAAGAGCGCATAAGTCGGCGAACTCTTTCAGGATTTTTCTGTATGTCGTCTGCGCGGTTGATATCGGAATGAACTACTGCGTCAAAATAATCCATCGCCTGATCCAGAGCGATTTCATCGCGCATATCAACAGCCTGAGGCCACCCTCCACGGCATACCAGAAAGGCAAGACGGTTTATGTCGAGGTCGGAACAGCCATCAATTTCCGATAATCCGTTGAATAATTCTTTCAGGCTGACTTCGCCCGTTGAATCTCCGGATTCAAACAGACTCATGGGCCTCATGGTAAGCCATGTAAATCTGCCTGTCCCGGAATGGGTTATTTCTTTAGTATCAGGAGGCACGGCAGATCCTGTAAGAACGAACTGCCCCAGTTCACCGCGATGATCCACCTCGAACCGAATTGCATCCCACAGCTTAGGTGCAAGCTGCCATTCATCTATAAGCCGCGGAGTATCGCCCTTAAGCAGCCTTTTCGGATTCAGATCTGCCATGGAGATGTTTTGTTCCTTTCTCTCCGGGTCATCCATATAGAGGATGCTGGCGGCAATCTGTTCGGCGGTGGTCGTTTTGCCACACCACTTAGGACCTTCGATCAGCACAGCGCCTTTTCCTTCAAGCTTTCGCTTAAGTATATCGTCAGCAATTCTTCTCCGGTAGTTTTTCATTGTAAAGACCTCCAGACTCTTTAATGTACATATATTTTACATCAAAGAGTGTAGTCCAACAAGTAAATTCCGACGATTGACCAAAAATTTTTCCGACGATTGGCGGATTTTCAATCCGATGATTGGCCGCTGTTTAATCCGACGATTGGCTATATATTTTTACGACGATTGGCCGAATCCCGAATCATATCAACCAATGGGGAACAAATATGCATGCTGCAAAGAGCACGATAAGCGCACCGTAGCGTCTGATTCTGCCTAATCTGGAATAATCGGGGACTATGTCGTAAGCGAAGTTTCCTATGCTATCCACCAGCTTGTAGACTCCATATATGACAAAGAGAAATCCTCCCATAAGGACGATGTCCGCCGTAATACCGGTTATATGAATATGGAACAGGCCTATGCAGAAGGTGACGATATAGAGAGCTGCAAGTGCGGCTGCAGGCTTTGCGTTAAACGAGAGCCCGTGGCTTTTGCATATCTGTCTCAGACCGAGCCAGAACAGTATGAACAGGACGATGTCCGCGATTTCGGCGATGGTCTCGAGTATGCCTTCGAGTGCGAGGAAATCTATGACAAAAACTGCGGAAGTGAAACGAAGCTCAACGCCGATGCTTTTCAAAGTCAGATAAATTGCCGTGTAGACGACGGTAAATAAGCTTAGCATAAACGCCGTCTTGAAGAAGCGGTTGGTGCGCCTTACGGCGGCAAAACCATCGAAAAGCAGAATGGCTTTAATGCTCATTATAATAACATCCGTGCTTGCCGGTACGACTACGAGGCCGAAAAGAATTACGTTCATGGCAGCTTTCCACGGGGTGACGGAGCTTACGATGTCGGCGGGAGGAAGCTTTGATACGGATTCGGTGAGAACTCTTTCAAAGTCTGTATCGGACATTGTTTTCGAATTTTTATCTGTCATAGATTTCACCTCCCCATTTCATCCTTAAGTTTCTGCTTCAACCTGTAAAGCCGGGACTCCACTGATTTCAGGGTCATACCAGTTTCCGCCGCAATCTGTTTCAAAGACTGCATGTAGTAATATCGCCTGTAGAAAAGGATTTTGTCCGTTCCGGAAAGGGAGCGGATAGCGGCTTCCAGCTTTGCCTGTCTTTCCCGTTGAATCACTGCTTCTTCAGGAGTCATGCCGCCTGAAGAAGTGTTCTGCGGGATTTCACCGGAATCAGGGCTTCTGCGTAAGCCTTTTGCAAAACTAAGTGCAGTGTTTCTTGCGACTGCGGTAATCCAGACGGTAAGGCTGCTCTTTTTGGCATCGTAAAGACCGATTTTGTCCCAGATGCGCATGATAACGTCGGCAAAGCATTCCTCTGCATCTTCGGAGTCCGGAACTATAGGCCTTATTATGTAACGGATAAGAGAACCGTATTGTTTCATAAGCTCGTCGATGCCGCGTTCATCTCTTTCGAGGAACAGCCTGACAATTTCCTGGTCCCGCATAACTTCTCCCTGTGCGGACTATACAGGTCCGCTGCGAACTTTCCCTTTTTTCTTATTATACAGCCTTTGAAAGTAAATCCCTCAAAAAAGCCGGGCAGTTTTTCATCCCCTACCACACCAGTTCCTGAATTCCTGCGCAGATAAGGAATATAACTATGGGGCCGCCGAGCAGCATAAAAGGGCCAAAGTGGGGCAGAGGCCTTGCGATTATGTCGTAGCCGAAGCCTGTGCCTTTATAGATATAGCGGAAGAAGCTTGAAAATATGACGGTAACGGCGATGAACATGACGGCAAGCTCGTATAGGCTGTCAAATGAGCTCCCTCTGTACCCTGCCACGTAGGCTGCGCCTATGGCGATATACATTACGGCAAACAGGGTGAGAGAAAGGGCCGGTGACTTTAAAGAGTTCTTTGCTGTCAGCGCTTTGAGCCCAAGGAACAGACAAAGGAATCCGCTTAGCTCGATTACGTTTCCGGCAGCGGAAACTGCGGCATTTACGTCGAGGTTTTCAGAAAGTCCCGGCAGGACGCATATGTACAGGGCGACGAAAACTACGCGGAGAATGCTGAAGTAAAATCCTGCCCTGAAAAAGCGGTTTGTCCCGCGTAAAACAGCAAAGCCTGCAAGCAGCATGGCGGCGCTTATTGCCATGCTGACGTACTCGACCGTATCAGAGTAAGCTCCGAAGAAAAACCCCATACCCAGCAGTATATCGTACATTGCAGACCGCCACGGGTTCACGTCTCGGACGATTTTGGCAGAAGGGATTCCGTGGGCATAATTTGTGATAGCCGCATCGAGGGCGCTGTTCGATATGGAAGAACCGAAGTATGGCTTCAGCTTTTGTCTGAGGGCATCCATCCATTTTTTCAAAACCCAGCCCTCCGTGGTCATTTCCCCTGCCATCTGTTCGTCGGACTGCATGTAGTAATACTTACGGTAGAAGAAAATTTTTTGACTCTGGGAAAGAGACGAAATGACGTTGTCGAGTTTTTGCCTGTCGTCTTCTGTTATGGCTTCGGTTCTTTCATGAGGGAGAAATTCCCTGGCTGTGTCGTGGGCGACTGAAGTAACCCAACCGGCGAAGTTTTCCGACTTAACGTCATAAAGGTGAATGTTTGCCATTACATTTTCAATTACCCGGGCAAAACACAGCTCCTCGCTCTCCCTGCCCGCAAGAACAGGCTTTATGACGTACCTGATCAGAGAGCCGTATTCTTCGGCAAAGGCATCTATCCCCTGCCCGTCCTTCGTTACGAGGCGCCTTATAAGTTCACTTTCCTGCATTTTAAACCTCCTCTATGATCCCATTTCCATGCTTTCCCTGCTTCCGATTGAGAAAATCGAATCCGTGTCAAAACAGCTGTATTCCGAAAGATATGACGATGTAAGCTCATCCTCTGCGGTTTCGTGAGGGTATTTCAGCAAGCTGTTCTGATGTGCGAAGAAAAATCCCGATTTATATCCTCCGGACAGAGTTTCGTCCGGCGATTTCGCCGAATACATAACGTAGCCTCTGCAATTCTTGCTGCCGGCCGGAATCGAGTACGTACCTATTATGACGGTATCGCTGTACTCTCCCCAGAAATCCGTTCCGTTAAGAATCTCCTCGCCGAGGGAATAATATTCGGACTCCAGGGTTTCCCCATCTATTTCGCAGAGCATTCGCCCTGAAATTTCTCCCTTTGCTTCAAATCCAAATTTCGGATCCGCGTATGCCGGATATATTTTAATGCCCTCCGTGTAGAGGTGCTTCGGATTTTCAACCCACCTGAAGTGATGAATCACGCTGAAATTCAGGGCGTCTTCTGATTTCATGGAAACTACCGTTGTGATTTCAAGCTTTCCTCCGTCGACGGTTCTCGTCCGCGAATCCGTGAACACTTTGTCAAAGTATTCGAGTTTTAATATGTCCTCGTCTGTCATATCCCGGGCGACAAAGTCAGGAAAACCTGCGTCTGTCAGCTCGGAACGCACCGAATCCGCCGCGCTTCTCGTTGTTTCAGCATCTGCCGCGCTTTCCCACACCATTGGATAGGTCCTGGAAAAACCGTAACCGCACATGACGCAAAGCGCCAGCAAAGCGGCCAGAACGCCGATATACACCCGGTCGCTTACGTGAACGGGAGCGGCAGTAACGGAGTAACCCGTGTCTTCCAGCGTGTCGGACAGCTTTAAAAGGCTGCGTATCAGCAAGACATACAGGGCGATGAGAACGCCGATGATAAGCCAGCTGTTAATTCCGACAAGTCCGATGGCTGACACGACGCCGTACCACAGGCACAGGAGAGCTCCGGAGTCGATTTTGACGGAAGCGCTGGCAACGCCGAAACGGTGGCCTGCCGACTTAAGTCCCCGCCAGAAGCAAATGATGACGGACATCTTAACCAGAAGACTAATAGCGCCGTATGCAGTGCTTGCAGATGACCCGTTAAAATCCGATGCGTATATGGTGGCGTTTACAGTAAGCAGAGCCGCCATAAGCGTGATGTTGAGTAAGGAAAGCGCGTAGCCGGCTTTGAAGAAGCCGTTTCCCCTCCTTATTATTCTGAAGCCTGCCGCAAGAAGTATTGCTCCGATGGCAGGGCCTATGTAGTTCAGCCCGACAATGTTCAGAGTGAACGTTGTGAGAACCAGCCCTGTGATGATGCGGTTTACCGCGGTTCTGTGAGGAGTTACACCGCGGATGACATCGGCAGGAGGTATGTCGGCTGCGCTCGCTTTGAGAATCCGATCAAAGTCGGAGTCAGGCAGATTACGCCTGTTTCTATCAGTCATCGCCAGTCACCTCCTTGAACTGCTTCTTCAGTTTTTGTTTCAGGCGGTAAAGCCGCCCCTCAACGCTTCTTTCGGACATGCCCAGCTCGGCCGCTATCTGGGAGATGGGCTGCATGTAGTAATATCTCCTGTAGAAAAGGAGCTTTTCCCCGGGCATAAGCCTGGCTATGATTTTTTCAAGCCTTTCCTGCTGCTCTCTTCTGAGGATTTCTTCCTCCGGAGTAGGGTCTTCTGCCTGGGAGTTTTCCGTAATTTCTTCCCGATATTCGCTGCGGCTGATTCTGGCCGCGTGATTTAAAGCCGTGTTTCTTGAGACTGCGGTGAGCCAGCCTTTGAAAGAGCCGCAGGAGGAATCGTAAAGGCGTATCTTCTCCCAGACCCGCATGGTGATGTCTGAAAGACATTCTTCAACATCCTGAGGATTTTTCAAAATAGGGGTGATGACGTACCTTATGAGCGGTTCGTAGCGATTTAAAAGTTCCGTCAGGCCCTGTTCATCTTTTGACAGAATCAAACCGATTATTTCACTGTCCGGCACTTCATCGCCTCCTCTCTCAAACATCCTTTTAATATATAATACAGTAATGCAGAGGGAAAACCCACGGAAAAGTTTAAAGTTTGTGCAAATCCCATTTCAAAGGTCCATGGACAGGGGAAAACCGGTCTGATATACTTTAACCGGTGCAATAACAGAAGATGTAACAGCAAAAGAGAGGCGATGGAGAAATGGCAGATATTACGGATGCAAGGGAAAAATTCAGCGGCCGCGGGGATTTCTACGCTAAATCGAGGCCGTCTTATTCAGGAAAACTTATAGACGCTTTATATTCCGACTACGGCTTCTCAGACAAATCGGTAATTGCCGATATAGGAGCGGGAACGGGCAAGTTTTCCGTTCTTCTGGCAGAAAGAGGGTCTCAGGTTATATGCGTGGAGCCTAACGCCGACATGAGGGCAAAGCTGGCAGAGGCCGTGAAACCATTTACAGGATGCAGGGTTTTGGCAGGTTCTGCGGAGGAAACGGGGATTCCACCAAAGACTGCACATTTTGTCACGGCGGCTCAGGCCTTCCACTAGTTCGACTGTGAGAAATTCAAGAGAGAGTGCGGACGCATCATGAAGCCCGGCGGCAAAGTCGTTCTCGTCTGGAACACAAGAGACCTTGACGCCGATGTAACCCTGGAAAGTCAGGCAGTTTACGAGAAATACTGCCCCGGATTTACCGGATTTTCCGCAGGGATGCACGGAAGCGAGGATATGATTAAACTGTTTTTTTCGAAAGGATTTGACAAAATATGCTTTGAAAGCCCTTTGAGTTTTGACGAGGAAGGTTTCATAAACCGTAGCATTTCAAGCTCTTTTTCACTGAGGCCGGGAGACGAAAACTTTGAAGAGTATATCGAGGCCGTAAGAAAAATTTTCAGCAAATATCAGAGCGAATGCAGGATAAGGGTGCCTAATACGGCAACGGCGTACATAGGAAGCATATAGCCTGTGCCTAAGAGAGGTGTGCAGGCCGCAAAATTGAAATCCTGCCGTTTTAGGAATATAATATCAGCGTAATATTTTTGAGGAGGAACAGAAAATGAAGATAGTATTGCTCGAAAGTCTCGGAGTTTCCCGGGAGGTTATGGAAAAGCACGAAAGAAAGCTGGCGGAGATGGGCCACAGGTTTGTGAAGTACGATAAGAATGTAGACCCTGAAGTTCAGGTGGAGCGGTGCAAAGATGCCGATGCGATTATCCTTGCCAATATGCCACTGGCCCGAGAAGCAGTGAGCGGGGCGCAGAACCTGAAGTTTATAGATGTCGCTTTCACCGGAGTTGACCACGTTCCCATGGATGAGGCAAGGGGAAAGGGTATAGCCGTAAGCAACGCATCGGGGTACGCAACTGAAGCCGTCGCAGAGCTCTGCATAAGCTTTATGATACAGCTTCTCAGAAATACGGCAAAGGTAGAGGAAAGGTGCAGAGAAGGCGGCACTAAGGACGGCCTCGTCGGAAATCTCCTGGCAGGCAAAACCGTCGGCATAGTGGGAGCAGGCCTTATCGGAAAGAGAGTCGCCGCCCTTGCAAAAGCCTTCGGATGCAGAACCATTGCATACAACAGAAGCAAGGTTGAGAGCGAGGTCATAGACAGCCAGGTATCACTGGAAGAGCTGCTGAAAGAGTCGGATATAGTGTCCCTTCACTGCCCTCTCACCGGCGAGACGAAGGGCCTCATCGGAAAAGAACAGCTTGCGCTCATGAAAAAGAGCGCCATTCTGTTAAATACAGCTCGCGGCGGAGTCCTTGACTCTCAGGCTCTGGCCGATGCTCTGACAAAGGGTGAAATCGCAGGGGCTGCCATCGACGTATTTGAAAACGAGCCGCCCCTTGACACCGCTCATCCCCTCTTAAACTGCCCGAACACCATAGTAACTCCTCATATCGGATTTGCTTCCGCAGAGTCCCTGGAGCAGAGAGCGGACATAGTATTTGAGAACCTGTACTCGTGGCTCGACGGAAAGCAGATAAATGTGGTGAAGTAAGGCCTGATTGCGATGAAAGACGGACGGAGCATATTTTGAAAAGATTAACTTTGACAACTCTCCTGACTATAGTGTTAAGACATGCGTGGTTATGTGCAGGCGGCCTGATAATCTTGACGGTTTTGGCCGGCATTGCACAAAACGTTATGATAGTAGTACTGGCGGACTTTTTGGATAGCGTGCTGGCTTATTTTAGTGCCGCAAACTCAGATGGGAATATAAAATCGATCCTTGTCCTGATTTGCGCTTATGTCGGCCTGCAGCTGTTTGTATGGGCAGAACCCAATCTGTTTGAATGGTTCAGGATGAAATGTCAGATCCAGATGCGAAGGTACTGTAATGATGTTTTATTAGATAAGTACTCTAAAATAAAGTATTGTTACACAGAAGATGACGAAACCCAGAACCTAATTGAAAGGGTTATGCCGCAGGCGGAAGATAAGCTGACAGAATGCTTTTGCTGTTATCTTGACATTGCCGGATTTATCATCAAGGTGGCCGGTATATTAGTAATACTTGCTAATGCAACGGTTTGGACGGCGCTGGTTGTGTTTTTGTGCGCGGCACCGCTTTTTATATTAGCAATAAAGAGCGGAAGGGCTACATATGAAACCGCAAAAGAAGTAACGCAGCTACAAAGGCAGGCGGAATATTATTCAGATGTTGCCGCAGGAAAAGAGTTTGCATATGAAAGAAAGCTGTTCAAGTACGGGGACTTTATCAATGCAAAATGGAAGGAGAGATATGATGTTGCGCGTAAAACCAAGCTGAGAACCGGTATAAAATGGTATGTAAAGAGTAAAATGGCAAGTGTTTTTACGGCAATCATAGGGATACTTTCAACGATAGTCCTGATAAATCCGGTGTTAAACGGAGAGATGACAGTCGGTTTATATATTTCCCTGGTGGGAGCAATATACGAGTTCATTAAGGTAATGGCGTGGGATTTTATGGAGGATATTGACTGGCTGACTAACACCAAAGAGTATATGAAAGACTATAATTCGTTTCTGGACTTAGAGGAAGATAAGGAAGAATCGGGGAAAGATATATTCCGCGAGGAGTTCAAAAGCCTGGAGTTTCAGAACGTAAGCTTTCATTATCCCAATAGCGAACGATATGTACTTAATGGTATCAGTTTTACCATAGAGGCAAATAAGAGGTACTGCATTGTCGGCACTAACGGCTCCGGTAAAACGACTATAGTAAAGCTGATATTGGGGCTTTATGATGATTATCAGGGAAAGATTTTACTGAACGGAAGAGATGTAAAGGAATACCGAAGAGCTGAAATCGGAAAAATCTGTTCGGCAGTATTACAGGACTTTTCCAGGTACTCTCTGTCGGTGCGGGATAATATTCTTCTGGGAGGATTGAAATACAACAGAAAAATCGATGACGCAGAGCTCTCGGGCATCGTCAGTGAAGTCGGACTTCAGAGTGAAGTAAAAAAACTGAAACAGGGAATGGATACTGTTCTAGGAAGTCATTTTAAAGATGGCCAGGACTTTTCCGGTGGCCAGTGGCAGAGGCTGACTATTGCAAGAAATCTGGCAGGAGATTCTAAGATAGTCTTCTTCGATGAGCCGACTGCCGCACTGGATCCGATTGCAGAGAGGAATTTTTATCAATCGTTACAGTTCATATCAAATCTGAAAACAACCGTCGTAATCTCACATCGTTTGGCGGTTACAAGGCACAGCGACATGATTTATGTTGTATGTGACGGCGCTATCGGTGAATCGGGCACCTTTGAAGAACTTATGGAACGGCGCGGTGATTTCTTTGAAATGTATGAAAGCCAGAAGGTATGGTACGATGAGGGAACGAAAAGATACTCTGAATGTTATTAAACTTATTTTTCCACGCATGGTTAAATCCTGTCCGGGGCTGTTTGTTCTAAGCGGATTGCTCGGCATAGCAAACAGCGTGTGTATGGGACTGCTGATATATTGTTCTCAGGGTCTGTATGACGGTGTGCTTCAGGCGATTAACGGAGTGACAGATAAAGGAGAGGTTATCAGCATTGCACTGGGCTTTGGGTGTCTGACAATTGTAAATCAAATACTTAACGGGTTAAGCGTTTATACTATGAATGTGATGTTTGATATTATAAAACGCGATTTGACCTACGATTTGCACAGAAAAGTGGATAGATTAAAGGTGATATCCTATGAAAGCGAAACGATGCTGAATCAGCTGCAGATGGCTATGAGGGGCCGGGATGAGTCGATATTTCTTCTGTTTATCTGTTTCACGCCCCTGACGTGTCATCTGCCTCTATATATCATTTTGGGTAATTATCTGCACATGCTTAACCCGCAGCTGGTGTGGGCGGTACTGATTATATTTCTCCCCATTTGCATCAGTTACATATATAAAATCAGGGCAAAATCTAATCTGGTGGACAGAGTTGCAGAGCCAAAGCGTGAGATGGATTATTATTACCGATGCATCACAAACAGGGAATATTTTAAGGAAACAAGACTTTTAGGCGCAATTTCATTCTTCAAAAATCTCTTTGAGGAATCTATGTATGTAGTCAACCGTCTTGAGATTAAATTTCAGACGAAAACATTAAGAATTGATCTCGTCGCAAAACTGATTACGATTTTGGGCTATGGAGTAGTGTTGTATTTATTAATTGATAATGTTGTTATCGGTGCCATTACAGTTGGAGCGTTCGCAGCTGCACTAAACGGAATCGGATTATTGTTTGACGAGATGAAAGAGCTGGTTGGAGATGACATCGGAGAAAACATAGGTTCTGTTGGAGCAATTAAAAATTTGATAGATTTTATGGAATTACCCGAATCATACGGTGCGGACGATAGAGAAGAATCAGAATCTGATAAGTACGAGCGCGATATAATACGTCTGGAAAACGTAAGCTTTAAATATCCGCACTCTAAGGAATATGCATTAAAAGGAATCAACCTGAAAATCATGCCCGGAGAGAAAATTGCTCTGGTTGGGGAGAACGGCTCCGGAAAAACAACACTGATAAAAATACTGTTGGGTTTGTATGAACCGTCGGAAGGTAAAATGCATATGCCAAAAGGAATGCAGACATCAGCAGTCTTTCAGGATTTTAAAAAGTACGAAATGCCGCTGAAGGAGAATATTGTCATAAGCGATATAATGAAAAGCGTCGATGAAGAATGTATAAGACGAATTTGTGAAAAAACCGGTGTGGTCGCTGATATCAATACGAAATTAGGAGTTAAATTTGGAGGAATTGACTTATCAGGCGGGCAATGGCAGAGAATAGCAATCGCAAGGGGGCTTTACAAGAAGCATAATTTGATTGTACTCGATGAACCTACAGCGGCGATTGATCCGGTGGAAGAGAGTGCAATCTACGAGCAGTTTAAGGATATAGTCAAAGATAATACTGCCGTTCTGGTAACGCATCGAATCGGAAGCGCGCAGATTGCGGACAGGATTATTGTAATGAGCAGAGGCAGCATCATTGACAGCGGAACTCATCAGGAGCTTCTGAAGCGATGTGAGGAATATAGCAATATGTATTACGCACAGGCGGATTTGTATCGGATTTAGGAACATTCCAAGGAATAACTCAACTCATATTCCGAAATGGGAACAAAACTTGATTTTTTGCAAAGTATATGCTAAAATAGGAACAAAATTTAGAGGAGGTAATTGCCATAGTTGAAAGAAGAGAATATCTGAACCGTTTGATACAGTGGAAGGATGAGAATGTCATTAAAGTGGTGACGGGTATAAGGCGTTGCGGAAAATCAACGCTTCTTATTCAGTATCAGGCGTGGCTTAAGTCTAATGGAATCACCGATGACCAGATTGTTTCAGTTAACTTTGAAGAGCTGGAATATGAGGAACTTCAGGATTACAGGAAATTGTATCTGTATCTGAAGGAACGACTGTGTGAAGGGCGGAAAACTTATATATTTATGGATGAAATCCAGAAGGTTCCTTACTTCGAGAAGGTAGTGGATAGCCTGTATGTGAAACCGGATGTTGACATCTACGTAACAGGATCCAATGCTTATATGCTGTCCGGAGACCTGGCCACATTGCTGACAGGGCGATATGTGGAAATCAGAATGCTTCCCTTTTCCTTCAAAGAATTTCTGGAAGTTACGGGAATGGACAAAGGCGAGGGACTTACGGAATATATGCGTGTCGGAGGGTTGCCATATGTAGCTGTCATGAATCGCACTCAGGAGAAAGTGGAAACATATCTGGAGGGCATATATAACACGGTTATTGTAAATGACATTGAAGAGCGTCAGATACGAAAGGAAACTGAACCTGAAAAGAGAAAAGTTACGGATGTTTTACTTTTGAAGACTATCGCCAGGTATCTTGCTGCTGTTGTAGGAAATCCGGTGTCAATTCGCAGTATTACAAATTACCTGAGCTCTAACGGGCGCAAAGTTTCACCGAACACGATAAACGATTATGTTGAGGCTCTCACTGAGGCGTTTATATTCTACCCAGCGGAACGTTTTGATGTTACGGGCAAGCGTATTTTGAAGACAAATCGGAAATTTTATATCGTCGATCTCGGATTAAGAAATTATATGCTGCCACACAGCAGGTATGATTTGGGATTTTCTTTTGAGAATCTCGTTTACTTTGAGCTTCTTCGACGCGGATATCGTGTCATGATCGGGAAAGCGGAGAATACCGAGGTTGACTTCGTTGCCGAAAAGCAGGGAACGTATACATATTTTCAGGTCACTGCCGATATGACGGCGAAAGAGACCTTTGAGCGGGAAATGAGGCCGCTTACGAATATAAGGGACAACTACGAGAAAGTAATTCTGACCGCGGACCGTTTCACGGTTGGAAATTACGATGGGATTCAGGTTAAATATTTACCCGACTGGCTGATTGAGGAATAGATTTCGATTTTCCGTTATCTCAATAATCTTTTTAATATGGTTGAAAATAGATGCTTTATAGTCTATAATCACCATTAACATGAGAATAAAAAAAGCCTTCTAGGGTTCCGGTACCGCTAAACAGGTGCGCTGGTCCGAGAGAAGGCGGCTTTTTCCGCGTGGGGGCATTTTGAAGGCCATGATGCGGATTATAAGCAACACGGAGGGATAAAAGCCCGGGAGAAGTAGTTATTGCAATGCTTTTCCCGGGCTTTTGAAGTGGTAAAAGACAGGTTTATATTAGGAGGAAATCTATGAAAAAAGAAAAGCGAATTGCATGGGTGTGTCTCATAATTGCAGGGCTTCTCGAAATTGTATGGGCGTATTTTATGAAAGAATCTCACGGATTCACCAGACTTTGGCCGACGATAGCGACCATCGTCTTCCTCATGCCCAGCTTTTTCCTTCTGGAAAGAGGAATCAGGCTGTTCGGAATAGGCATGTCATACGCCGTGTTTACGGGAATAGGTATCGCCGGAACGACGGCAGTTGGAATTCTGGCGCTGGGGGAGAGCGTAAGCCCAGTGAAAATGCTCTGCCTCGCCGCCCTTCTCATCGGTATAATCGGCCTTAAGTTCTGCGAGGGAGAAGGCGAAAAGGCAGGTGACGGAAAATGATGTGGCTTCTGGTGGTCTGCGCGTCTTTTTGCGAGCTGGGATTTACGGTGTTTATGAAGCTTTCGGATGGCTTCAGAAACAAAAAATACACGGTGCTGACGTTTTTGACTGTTTTTCTGGGAATCTTTCTTCTTTCCAATGCGACAAAGGTTCTGCCTCTCGGAGTTGCATATGCCGTCTGGACGGGACTGGGCTCACTTTTTGCAGTATTTTTCGGCATTATCCTTTTCAAAGAGAGCCGGGACGCGAAGAAACTCTTTTTCATATGCCTTGTCGTCGCCGGAGTCATAGGCCTCAGACTTTGCTCATAAAAGTATGTTAAAAAAAAGACTATTCTTGACCGGATTGTACTTCTCAAGTAAACTGTATGTGAAATGGGGGTAAACGGCACGTTAAATATGCCGCAGCCCCTTATATTTCGCGAAAATTTGTCACAGTATCGTTAAAAAGAGGAAACTATCAAATCAATGGATCTGACATTTTCTTATTTTATCCAGGAGGTGTTTTCCAACCCGGCCATGCTGGTGACCGTGGCTCTGACTCTTGGAGTAATCTTTGTAAACGGCTGGACTGACGCTCCCAACGCCATCGCAACGTGCATAGGCACCAGAAGCATGAGAGTGAGACCGGCCATCCTCACCAGCGCACTTTTCAACTTTCTCGGCGTACTCATCATGACACAGATAAACAGCTCCGTAGCGGCGACCATAAGCAATATGGTGGATTTCGGAGACAATACCCAGGACGCCATGATAGGACTTTGCGCAGGCCTTTTTTCCATCGTCGTATACAGTGCGGCAGCCGCTCAGTTCGGAATTCCCACCAGCGAAAGCCACAGCCTCATAGCGGGACTTTCCGGAGCAGCTATCGCCATGCATAACGGCATAGACGGGATAAATATGGGCGAGTGGGTCAAGGTTCTTTACGGCCTTGTTCTGAGCCTGGTGTTGGGATTTGTCATAGGCTGGGTAATCTGCAAGGCGGTAACAATCATCTGCGCAAACATGGACAGGGGAAAGACGAACCGCTTCTTCAGAGGCGCCCAGATAGTGGGAGCTGCGGCGATGAGCTTCATGCACGGAGCACAGGACGGCCAGAAGTTTATCGGCGTACTCTTCCTCGGCATGGCTTTCTGCAACGGTCAGAGCTCGGTGACGGGAATGGTTATACCGGTATGGCTGATGATTCTCTGCAGCGCCACCATAGGAATCGGCACCAGCGTAGGCGGAGAAAAGATAATAAAATCCATGGGAATGGATATGGTAAAGCTGGAGAAATACCAGGGCTTTTCCGCTGACCTTGCGGCCGCCGGATGCCTGCTCCTTTCCAGCGTATTTGGAATCCCCGTATCCACCACCCACACCAAGACCACGGCCATCATGGGCGTAGGCGCTGTAAAGAGAGTGTCCGCGATAAATTTCGGAGTCGTGAAGGATATGATGCTCACGTGGGTGTTCACGTTCCCGGGATGCGGACTTATCAGCTACGTTATGGCAAAAATCTTCATGAACATATTCTGATAAACCGGAGGAAAAACAGATGGGAACAAAGAAGAAAGACAGCTTTTATTTCGATAATTTCATAGCCTGCGCCGAATATTCGTGCCAGGCCGCAAAGCTTCTGGAAAAGGGAATGAGGGATTTTGATCCTAAGAAGATAAACGAAATGATCGACGAGATGCACGAGGTTGAACACGGGGGAGACGACAAGACTCACGAGCTCCTTCACGTTCTCGCCAAAGCCTTCATAACCCCTATAGAAAGGGAAGACATAATGGATCTTTCCCAGAACATAGATGAAGTTACGGACAAAATCGAAGACGTCCTCTTAAGGCTTTACTGCAACAACATTCAGAGCATCAGGCCAGACGCGCTGGAGCTGGTTGCCATCGTAATCAAGTGCTGCGACGAAATCAAGAATATGCTGGCGGAGCTGCCCAATTTCAAGCGCTCAAAGAAACTGCGCGAACACATCATCAACATTAACACCCTTGAGGAGGAAGCCGACCAGCTCTTCATATCCAGCATGAGAAACCTGCACACGGAAAGCAGCGACCCGGTGGAGATAATCACGTGGAGAGAAATCTACATCTATCTGGAAAAATGCGTAGACGGCTGCGAACACGTCGCCGACGTAGTTGAAGGCGTCATAATGAAGAATTCGTAAAGCAGGTGACAAAGACAGCTTTCCTGCGGCGGTTTGACCGGAAGTGCTGAAATGCGTTTTCGAGTCAAGGCGAAATTTGACATAATTCAATACGTGATATCAAGAGGTCAAGGAATTTCTCGGACATAGTGCCGAATCCCTTGACCTTTTTGATTGTGGGGCTGTGAAGGTCAAGAATCGCCTTGACCTTTTTCATAGGAAACGGCAAGATGTCAAAGGACAGTTATTCAGGGCGGTTGATCTACAGAGCAGAAGTGCAGAAACTGCACCGCACATTCAAATAAATACGCTCCGGCATGGTATGATTCGCTCGAAAGTCGGAAAAGGTGTATTTGGCTTCAATAACTCGCTAATAAAATGTGAAAATAAAAATAAAACTACCTAATTTTTTGTGATTAGAATTGATTTCTCCACATGGTATCGGTATAATAGTGACGAAGGAGGCGGGTGAAATGCTCTACTTGAAACGAAAAATCGATGCATTCCTGGCCGAATGGAAGTCGAACCCTGACAGAAAGCCGCTGATTGTCAAGGGGCCCCGCCAGGTGGGGAAAACTGAGTCGATCAAGCGGTTTGGAGATGCTAATTACCGGAGTGTGATCACCATCAACTTCGTGGAAGAACCAAAGTATAAAATGATCACAGCTGACGGATATAAGGCAGATGATATTATCAAGAATATCTCCAGAATGGACCCGTCCAAACGGTTTATTGAGGGCGAAACACTGATATTTTTTGATGAATTACAGGAGTTTCCGGAAATTGCAACAGCGCTGAAGTTTTTCAAAATTGACGGCAGATTCGATGTGATCTGCAGCGGCTCCATGCTGGGAATCAATTACCGGAAAATTGAGAGCAACAGCGTGGGCTATAAGTCTGACTATGAGATGTTCTCACTGGATTTCGAGGAGTTCCTGTGGGCTAAAGGCTATGACGATACCTTCATCGAAGATCTGCTGGAGCATATGCGAAATCTCACGCCCTTCAACGAGGTACAGATGTCGGTGTGCAGCTCGCTCTTCCTTGACTATTGCATCCTGGGCGGAATGCCCGCTGTTGTTCGCGAGTTCATTGTAAAAGGCACTTTTGAGGGGTCGCTTGCATTACAGAGACAGCTGATCGCGGACTACAAGGAGGACATCCGTAAATATGCCGAGGGCATCGACCAGACCAGGATCCTGAACGTATTCAACCACATTCCTGTGCAGCTTGCAAAGGACAACAAGAAGTTCCAAATAACCAAAGTTGCCTCCGGTGCGCGTTTCCGCGACTATAGGGGCTGTGTGGAATGGCTGGACGATGCAGGGATGGTTAATATCTGCTACTGCCTGAATTTCCCGGAGCTACCGCTTCAGGGCAACTATGACGATACGAAGTATAAAATCTATTTTGCCGACAGTGGCTTGCTTGTGGCCATGCTGGACGAGGAAGCTCAGGAGGATCTGCGGAGCAATAAAAACCTCGGCGTTTATAAGGGCGCACTTTATGAAAATGTGGTTGGCGAAGCACTGGTCAAGGAGGGATACGAACTTTATTACTATAAACGGAGCGATTCTACTCTGGAACAGGATTTCTTCGTCCGAACGGCAAGTACTCTGATCCCTGTTGAGGTAAAGGCTAAAAATGGGAATGCCAAGTCAATGAGGACCCTGATCGGCAGTGAGAAGTATGCGGATATTCACTGCGGCATTAAGTTCACCGGCGGGAACATCGGGTATAGTGATAGCATCTATACCTTCCCCTACTTCTGCGCTTTCCTGCTGAGAATGTGGGCCGCTTAACTGAATACAGCAGACTCGGCCCGTAGAGATGAGTAGCTGGTATGGCTGCACTATGGCTGTGGGCTTCACGGTTCCAATATCGTAAGATGGCCCGCAATCTGGATTCACTGAGATTGGCCTGCGGGCCAGATACCTGTCTGAAGTCTGCGGTGGCCAACAGCTTGACTTGCCTTGCTAAGTAAAATTTATTCTGAGAGGGTGTGAAGTTTGGCATTGCTTGAGAAACATATCTCATGCTACGTAAAATATGAATAATAGTTGATAAATTAGAAAATAAAGGATATAATATAAATAATGTATAAACTGATATCTCAGAAAAATGAGCAACGTGCATAGGAAAGAGGGTGTTACCTGTGACAACAACAATGACACAAGTGGTTATTTTGGCAGGATTAATCCTAGCAGTTGTCATAGCCGCATTTGTAATTAAGAAAATCCTGTAAGCAAAAGCAAAGCAAGATGTAATGGTGACAAGGGTATGTATATCGGGACAGCAGGCGCAAAAGCGCAGGCTGTCCTGATTTTATCTTCTGATTTTTTCACATAACCTTCATTGACATATGAAATGAACGGTGGTAATATATCACAATGTAAATAGATAACAGTGTTAACTATTATCTGCGCCATATATTTTAAAAGAGTTTCAAAAGGGTTTTATATATCTGCATGTTTTGATAGAGCTTCGGCAGAAGGGAGAATGTGCGATGAAAAACTATAAAAAGGAATTTTATGAGACGATGCTCGAGTTCAGGCGAATGAAGATTTCGTCTGTTTTTCCGGATATTACTCCGCTGGAGCACAGGGCTCTGAAATCAATCGATGTATGCTCAGAGTTTGATGAAAACGTAAAGATTTCTCAGGTGGTGGCTAAAATGGAGATACCTGCTCCAGGAGTTTCAAGGATAATCCGTCACATGGAGGAAAAGGGACTTGTGGTTCGGACAGTGGACCCAAAGGACAGGAGAAATACATTTGTGTCCATGACTGGCGAGGGAAGAAAAGTCTTTGAAAGGTGCGAGGGGATTCTAGAGGAGCTGGCGAACAGGGTTTTTTTAAGACTGGGAGAGGAGCGGTGTGAAATAGTGCTTTCGGGACTGAGAGATTTCATAAAATACACCAATGAAGAAATCAAGAAGGGAAATTTTTAGGACTGACGGGAGAAGGTGATTGAGAAATGACGAAGATAATTAAAAATCTCGGGCCGTACTGGAAAAGCGTGGTGCTCATATTCGTTTTGCTCATAGTGCAGGCGTACTGTGACCTGACCATGCCGCAGATTACGTCGGACATCATCGACGTGGGAATCCAGAACGGAGGAGTGGAGCACATCGTGCCGGAGAAGATTACGGCAGAGGAGTACGATGAGGCTCAGGTGTTCATGACGGACGATGAGAAGGAGACCTGGTCGGATATATACGATAAGGACGGCGACAAATATGTCCTTAACGTGACCGATGAGGACAGACTTGATAAAATAGACGAAGAGCTCATGACGTCCATAGTTATGACGTACCAGCTGGGACACATGAGCGTGGATCAGTTCAGAGAGACGGTTAAGTCGGCCATAAGCGCGGACCCTGCCATGGCTCCTTACGCATCCGAAATAGACGATATGTCCATAGAAGAGATGAGCAATCTCATACATATGGACGTAAAGACTTTTGAAGCGGAAGACGAAAATGGGGATACCGCCACATATGTGGATATGCGTCCGATTATGGCAAACCTCATAAAGTCGGGAATGATGAGCGAGGAATCTCTCGAAGATTCACGGGCTTCCATGGAGGATATGGTGGAGCAGATAGGAAGCGAAACTCTTTCGTCCATGGGAATAGCCTATGCCAGAGACTGCATGAGCGCTGCGGGAATGGATGTTGACGACGTTCAGATGAGCTACCTGTGGAGCACGGGATTCAAGCTTCTCATACTGGCCCTTGCCATGCTGGCCGTGGGAATCGCAGTCGCTTATCTGGCCTCGGGAGTCGGCGCGGGCGTAGGCCGGGATTTGAGGTCAAGGGTATTCAGAAACGTAATGAGCTACTCCAACACCGAAATGGACAAGTTCTCCACGGCGTCCCTGATTACCAGAAGTACCAACGACATTCAGCAGGTGGTAATGGTCACCATAATGATTCTGAGGCTGGTGCTCTACGCTCCTATCATGGGCGTAGGCGGCATATACAAGGTATATAACACCGGTGCGGACATGGGCTGGATTATCGCCCTGGGCGTTCTCGTTCTGGTTGGATTCATACTCGTTCTCGTAGCCATTGCAATGCCTAAGTTCAAAATAATGCAGAAGATGGTGGACGCTCTGAATCTGGTGGCGAGAGAAATCCTTACTGGCCTTTCCGTAATAAGGGCTTTCGGAAGGGAGAAAACCGAGGAAGCACGCTTTGATAAGGCAAATACGGATCTGAAGAAGACTCAGCTCTTTACCAACAGAGTTATGACGTTTATGATGCCGGGCATGATGCTGATAATGTACTGCCTCATCCTTGGAATCACCTGGGTATCAGCCCACGAAATAGACGACGGAAGTCTTCAGGTAGGCGCAATGACGGCATTTATCACCTACTCCATGCAGATAGTAATGGCCTTCCTCATGCTCACCGCCATGTCCATAATGCTTCCGAGAGCTGGAGTTGCGGCAGAGAGAATAGACGAAGTCCTCAGGACGGAATCTTCCATTGAAAATCCTGATAACCCCGTTTCGGTGGAAGCACCAAAGGGTGAAGTTGTCTTTAAGAATGTAAGCTTCAAATACCCGGGAGCAGACGACGACTGCATACACGATATAAATTTCACAGCAAAGCCGGGACAGACCACTGCGATAATAGGAAGCACGGGAGCGGGAAAGAGCACCCTCATAAACCTGCTGCCGAGATTCTATGACGTTACAGAAGGGGAAATTTTAATAGATGGCGTTAACGTAAAGGACATGGATCTTAAGGCCCTCAGAGATGAGATAGGATTCGTTCCGCAAAAAGGCGTCCTGTTTTCCGGAACCATAGCATCAAACATCAGGTTCGGAAATCACGATGCTACTATGGAAGAAGTAAAAAAAGCCGCGGAAATCGCCCAGGCTGAGGATTTTGTCGAGGAAAAGGAAGACAAATACGACAGCTTCGTAGCCCAGGGCGGAAGCAACGTTTCCGGAGGTCAGAAGCAGAGGCTTGCCATAGCAAGAGCCATAGCGAAGAATCCGAAGATATACGTTTTCGACGACAGCTTCTCGGCTCTCGACATGAAGACAGACGCCGCTCTGAGAAAGGCGCTTTCCGATAACGTAAAGGATTCAACGGTTATAATCGTTGCCCAGAGAATAAGCACCATACTTCACGCAGACCAGATACTGGTGCTGGATGACGGTGAGATAGCAGGAAAGGGAACTCACGAAGAGCTTCTCAATACCTGCGATACGTACAGGCAGATAGCCAGATCTCAGCTTTCCGACGAGGAGCTGGGAATTGCAGAGGGAAAGGAGGAAAGATCAGATGAGTAACGATGTAAAGCACGGACACAGACCTCACCGGGGACCGATGGGAAGAGGCCCCATGGGCGGAATGGTCGGCGGCGAAAAGGCCAAGAACTTCGGCAAATCCTTCCGCCAGATGCTGGAGTACATGGGCGGCTACAAGATTGCAGTCTTTGTGGTAATGGTGTTCGCGGCGTGCTCCACGGTATTTTCCGTCGCAGGCCCAAAGGTAATGGGTAAAGCCACCACCGAGCTTGCCGAAGGC
This sequence comes from uncultured Bacillota bacterium, assembly GCA_949292945.1. GTDB lineage: Bacteria > Bacillota > Clostridia > Peptostreptococcales > Anaerovoracaceae > Avanaerovorax. The sequence continues at coordinate 39,406 of CASFAX010000013.1, forward strand.
CTCATGAGAAAAATCGGGGGAACCGGAGGAATAGACTTTGACAAAATCGCCTTCATCCTTCTCTGCACTCTGGGTCTTTACGTTGCCAGCAGCGTGTTCTCATTCGTGCAGGGCTGGATAATGTCGGGAATAACCCAGAAGATATGCTACCGCATGAGAAGGGAAATCTCCGAAAAGATAAACAGAATGCCGATGAAGTATTTTGAGAGCAGACCTTACGGAGATGTCCTTTCCAGAATCACCAACGACGTGGACACCCTGGGTATGGGACTTAACCAGAGCGTGACCCAGATAATCACTTCCACCTGTACGATTATAGGAACTCTAGTGATGATGCTGACCATATCGCCGCTGATGACCCTCATAGCAGTGGTGGTGGTACCGGTTTCAGCCGTTATCATGTCGGTGGTCGTGAAGTTCTCCCAGAAGCACTTCAGAACCCAGCAGAGATATCTGGGAAACATAAACGGTATAGTGGAGGAAAGCTACGCCGGTCAGCTGGTCATAAAGGCGTTTAACAAGGAAGAAGACACTATTGCAGATTTTGACGAGACCAACGGAGTTCTCTACAGGTCGGCAAGGAAGTCCCAGTTCCTCTCCGGAATAATGCACCCTTTGATGATTTTCGTGGGCAACATGGGATATGCGGGAGTTGCAATTTCCGGCGGAATGCTGGCAATCCGGGGCGCCATAGGAGTCGGAGACATTCAGGCGTTCATTCAGTACGTCAAAAGCTTCACTCAGCCGATGCAGCAGATTGCTCAGGTCATAAATCAGGTTCAGTCCATGATGGCCGCAGCTGAAAGGGTTTTCGAGTTCCTGGGCGAAGAGGAAGAAGTTCAGCGTCCTGAACATCCCGTACATGTGGAGAATCCTGAAGGCGCGGTGGAATTCGACCACGTTCGCTTCGGCTACGATCCTGAACAGGTCATCATCAAAGACTTCAGCGTAAAGGTTAAGCCGGGTCAGAAGATTGCAATCGTAGGCCCTACGGGAGCCGGAAAGACCACAATGGTAAAGCTTCTCATGCGCTTTTACGATGTGAACAGCGGCAGTATAAAGCTGGACGGCCACGATATAAGGGAGTTTGACCGTCACGACCTTCGTGAAAACTTCGGAATGGTTCTTCAGGATACGTGGCTGTTTAACGGAACTATCCGTGAAAATATAAGGTACGGCCGCCTTGATGCTACCGATGAAGAGGTGGTGGCTGCCGCAAAGGCTGCATATGCAGACCACTTTATCAGAACTCTGCCGGGCGGCTACGACATGGTGCTTAACGAGGACGCCTCCAACGTATCCCAGGGCCAGAAGCAGCTCCTCACCATAGCCAGAGCAATCCTTGCAGACAACAGGGTTCTCATTCTGGACGAGGCAACATCTTCTGTAGACACCAGAACAGAAGAGAGAATCCAGAAGGCCATGGACAACCTTATGGAAGGCAGAACCAGCTTCATCATAGCCCACAGGCTTTCGACCATAGTAAACGCCGACATGATTCTGGTCATGAAGGACGGAGACATAATCGAGCAGGGTAATCACAAGGAACTCCTCGCAAAGGGCGGCTTCTACGCCGGACTTTACAATTCCCAGTTCGAGGAATAGCGGAAAGATTTTGTGAAGGGAGGGCGCTAATCGCGCCCTCCTGTTTGGTTGCATAGGGTATTCATAATA
>CASFAX010000014.1:0-35196 GCA_949292945.1 uncultured Bacillota bacterium
GGCGTAAAAAGCATCCTCATTGCTTTCGATGCTTAGGCGGATTGCTTTTTGCTCTGCGGCTTCGCGGAAGTAGTCACAGACTTCGTGGATTAAGGCGATGATATCTGTTTCTACAAAGTTCAGTCTGTTGCCTTCGGCTTCAGCTTTCCGGAAGTCCAGTAATTGGTTGACCAGGTTTAACAGGCGGTTTGCATTTTTGTTGATGATGGTGAGATACTTCCTTGCATTTGGAGACAATTTGTCGTCCTTCATCAATTGGTCCAGCGGGGTTTTTATCAGTGTCAAAGGTGTGCGCACTTCATGTGCGATGTTGATGAAGAAGTCTATTTTTGCCTTATAGATTTCTTCACTCTGTTTTTGTTCCTGCATGGCAAGTTTGTCGTTCAGACGTTTTTCTCTTCGGAACATTATGTATGCGACTATTCCGGCAGCCAGCAGGAAAAGAAAAATTATTAAGGAATATAACCGCATCAACTGCTTTAGTAGATATTAATAAATTAAATACAGGAAAATTAAATGAAGATGATTTGAATAAAGTCAAAGAGAGTAAAAAATCACTTGAGAAAAAAGAAATATACATAGACGATACTCCGGGCGTAAGCATCATGGAGATGAAGAACAAGTGCAGAAGGCTTAAGGCCGACAAGGGGCTGGACCTTGTGGTCGTCGACTATCTGCAGCTCATGCAGGGAGACGGTAGAAGCGACAACAGGCAGCAGGAGATAAGCACCTTCTCCCGGCAGCTGAAGCTTTTGGCCAGGGAGATGGACTGCCCTGTAATCGTCCTTTCTCAGCTTTCCCGAGGACCGGAGCAGAGAACGGATCACAGGCCGGTGCTTTCCGACCTCAGGGAATCCGGCGCCATCGAGCAGGACGCGGATATCGTAATGTTCCTCTACAGAGACGATTACTACAACGAGGATACGAAGAAGCCGGGGATATGCGAGGTGAACATAGCCAAGCACAGAAGCGGCGCAGTGGGAAGAATAGAACTGGCCTGGGTGGCAAGGTACACCATGTTCAGCGACAAGGCTTAGGAGATGGGGTTTCATGAAATTTTCAAAGGAGAAAACGAGAAGTATCTATCTGGCAGATACCAGCCTGGATAATCTCTTCATAAGTGAATACATGCCCATGGCGTCGGGAGATTTTCTCAAAGTCTACATATACGGGCAGATGTGCGCGGAACACGAATTGGAAATTTCAGACAGGATGATGGCTTCCCAGCTGGGAATTCCGGTGGAGAAGGTGGATGAGGCCTGGAAGTTCTGGGAGTCCGCAGGAGCCGTGAAAAGGCGCGCGGGCGCAGACGGCGAAACGTCTGTGGAATACCTGAACCTTAAGGAGCAGTTCTACCGTGACGCGATGCCGGGAGCAGAAGGCGAATACGAAAGCACAGGGGAAGAATTCGCCGGAGATGGTGTGGACAAAGCCGTCAGCGATATGTATGAAAATGTGGAGTCGGCCCTTGGAAGAAGCCTTTCAGCCTCCGAGCTTCAGGAAATCGCAGGCTGGATAAACGATATGGGTGCAAGTCCCGAGCTGATTCTTGTGGCTGTGAGATACAGCCTGGGAAGAAAGAAGGACAGCATAAGGTATATAGGAAAAGTCCTGCAGAACTGGATAAGAAGCGGGCTGGTGACGGAAGACGACGTGAACGAGTATCTTTCCGACACCGACAGGAAGCACAGCAGATATAAGGACGTTATGAACATGCTGGGACTTTCAAGAAACCCGACAAGATTCGAGATGGATATGATGGACAGGTGGTTTGACGAATACGGATTTTCCATGGAAAAAATCCGTCAGGCCTGCGCAAAGACCACAGGAATATCAAATCCCAACTTCAATTACATAGATAAAATAGTAAGAGCGTGGAAAGACGAAGCTGCCGAAACCGGAACGGACGTAAACGAAACTGTGCCGGTTACAATGGCGGTGCTTAACAGATATTACGACTACCTGAGAGAAAAGGCCGAAAGAGAGGCGAATGAGCGTCTGGAAGAAGTATATTCCAAAATCCCTGAAATAAAGAAGATAGACGATGAGATAAGTTCCATCGGAATAAGGCTTTCAAAGGCTCTGGCTCTGAGGGAGTCCAGGGAGGACAGCAGAGCACTGAGAGAGAAGATGGACACTTTGAGAGAGGACAGGGCATACATTCTTGCAGAGAACAACTACGATATTGATTATACAGAAATCAGGTACGCATGTCCGAAGTGCAGCGACACGGGAATCAACGAAATGGGAGGCCGGTGCGACTGCATGCAGAAGCGTATCAGAGAGGCTGAAGTATGGCAGAAAGAAAATGGTATCATAAATTAATTGACATTGGAGCGGCGTTCATCGATAAGAACGACGAATTCTGGCCGAAGGCGTACAAAGCCTGCGGAAAGGCGCTGACAAAGCTCGTAGATGCAGGAGCCGATTCAATCGAAAAATACGATATTTTCGTTCTGCACCTTCAGAGAGCAAACCTCATATTCCGGTACAGAACGGCTAAATTCATACACGAACAGTGGGAAAGGCTTGGAAGGCACAGAAATCAGATTTTGTCCCATGCGGCGGGAGCTCTAATGACAGCCATAGCCCTGGTTGCCATATACAATCACTTCATGTGTTACGAGTACAGCTATAACGGAAAAGTCATGGGATACGTTTCCGAGCAGGAAAGCGTTCTGGTGGTTCTGGATATGGCCAGCGAGGAGCTTTCCGCAGAGTACGGATCCGACATAAGAATCGACGGAGAATCCAACATATCATTCAGAAGAGTCTCCAATATTCAGAAGAACATAGATAACGAAGACGACGTGCTGAAGAGGTTTACATATATGTCCGATGTGAAAGCTACAGGATATGCTATTTACGTCGACGGCGTGAGGTACGCTATTTTGAGCAGCGAGGCCGATGCCGAAAAGGTTCTGGATGAAGTAAAGAGCAACTACGTCAAAGAGTCTGACAGAACCCGATACACATCCGTAACATTTAAAGAGGACGTGGAGGTAGAAGAAGAGCAGGTTGATATAGTCGCCATCAGCGGAGTGGATCAGGCCTATGAGAAGCTTATGGACGGCGGAGTAAAGGAAGAGATATATACCGTCAAAGACGGAGATACCTATTACGGTATCTGCGAAAAATTCCATCTCACCATGGATGAGCTTAAAGCCATGAATCCTGACATGGACGAATCGTCTCTCATGCCGGGAGATGAGCTTGTCATGACTTCTCCGTCTGCCGCACTTACGGTGGTGACGGAGGAAAGCACAAAATACACGGAAGCCGTCAAGTTCGAAACCGTGGAGAAGGAAGACGACACCATGTACGAGGGGGATACCAAGACCACTCAGGAGGGTAAAAACGGAAAGCGTATCGTGACGGCTACCATAGTAAGGGAAAACGGTACGGAAATATCCAGAAAGGAAACCGGTTCGGAAATCATACAGGAGCCGGTGGATAAAGTGGTAGTGGTAGGAACGAAGAAGATAACAGCTTCGGGACATCTGATTCTTCCTGTTTCCGGTTATTCGGTGAACTACGGATACGGATACAGGTGGGGAAGGCTTCACGAAGGAATCGACATACCTTGTCCTACGGGAACTACCATAAGAGCAGCAGACGGAGGAACCGTGGTTAGAGCAGGCTGGTTCGGAGCATACGGACTCTGCGTGGAGATAGATCACGGAACGGGTCTCGTGACAAGATACGCTCACTGCAGCAGCATTGACGTGTCGACGGGCCAGAAGGTAGGACAGGGTCAGGCCATCGCAAGGGTAGGAAGCACTGGAAGAAGCACCGGCTCCCACTGCCACTTTGAGACAAGGCTCAACGGAAAGTCGGTAAATCCTATGAATTACCTGTAGATATGTCCGCAAAATCAGGGGGTGAAGGAGACAGACTATGGGAAAGACATATAAGAAAAAAAGAAGAATAAATCCCGGCAGGCTTATTCTCACCGTGATTATCGTGGTTCTCATATTTTTCGCCGCAATATCCGTGAAGAATATCATATCCCTTCACATAGAAAAGAACGACCTGGAAAAAGAAAACGCCCGCCTTGAGGACGAGAAGAACCAGCTTCAGAACGAGCTGGAAAACGCCGACGATCCGGAATACATCGAGGAGCAGGCGCGTCAGCAGCTGAGAATGGTTATGCCCGGGGAAGTCCTCTACATCATAGAGGAGGAAGGGGAAAAGGCAAAATCTGCGGCGGACGGCAAAGACAGCAAAGGCAGCAGTTCAGGGGATTCAGGAAGTTCAGAGGAAAAGGACAGTGGACAGAGCGGAGAAGGCGATGAATAAACCCATAATTAAGCAGGTTCTCATAGTCGAAGGCAGAGACGACACCTGCGCGGTAAACAGGGCAGTAGACGCCATGACTATAGAAACCCACGGATTCGGAATGTCCGATGAAATGTGGCAGAGAATCGACAGGGCCTATAGAACGACGGGGATAATCATACTGACGGATCCCGACAGAGCGGGGGAGAACATAAGGACGAAGATACTGGAAAGGTACCCCGACGCAGGTCAGGCCTTCCTTCCAAGAGACAAAGCCCTTAAAAAGAGCAATGTAGGCGTGGAAAACGCAAAACCCGGCGATATAGCGGAAGCCCTGGAAAAAGCACTCAGAAATATGAAGTCCGCAGAGGAAGGTAAAGGCTCCGGCAATTTTACCGCAGAGGATATGGAAAGGTTCGGGCTTTCGGGTGGACCGGGAGCGTCGGAAAGGAGAGCCAGGCTGGGGGAAGCCCTTGGCATAGGCTACGGAAACGGAAAGACCTTCCTTAAGAGACTTAACGCCTTCGGGATAACGAGAGAGGAATTTGAAGAAAAGGCTGGTGAGCTTTAAGTGAAGCTTTATTCTCCGGAAACCATAAGGAACATAAAGGAACGGTACGGATTTCAGCTTTCAAAGAGTCTGGGCCAGAATTTCCTTACGGATAAGAACATAATCGACAGGATAATAGAGGCCACGGATATTACGCCGGAGGATCTGGTCATAGAAATCGGCCCGGGAATCGGTGTTATTACAGCCGAGGCTGCGGCAAAGGCTAAAAAAGTTGTGGCTGTTGAAATAGATAAAAACCTCATTCCTATTTTAAACGACACTCTTTCCGGTTTTGATAACGTTGAAATCGTCAACGCCGACGTGCTCAAGGTGAACCTTAATGAAATCATAGAGAGAGAGGGGTTTAAAACAGCGAAGATTATAGGAAACCTGCCCTACTACATAACAACTCCGATCATCATGGCCCTTCTGGAAAGAGGCGTTCATGCGGAGAGCATCACCGTCATGATGCAAAAAGAAGTAGCGGACAGGATCCAGGCTCCACCAGGCGGAAGAACCTGCGGGGCTATAACCGCCGCCGTAAATTACTACTGCACGGTTACGGAAGTGGCTTTCGTGCCGAGGACGGTCTTCGTTCCGGCTCCGAAGGTGGATTCGGCGGTGCTCAGGTTTGATGTGAGAAAGGAAAAGGAAGTGGAGCTTTCAGATGAGAAACTCTTCTTCAGATGCATAAAAGCAGGCTTCGGGCAGAGGAGAAAAACTCTCCTTAATTCCCTGGGCGGTGCGTGCTCTCTGACAAAGGATGAACTGAAGGGGTGCCTTGAGAAGGCGGGAGTTGATCCTTCGCGCAGAGCAGAGACTCTTACCGTCAGGGAGTTTGCTGACATAGCCAACAGAATTAATGAGGTATCAGAGGATTGATCTATGGATAAAGCAAAGGAATTTTACAGAAAATATCTTCACAATTCCCTGTGTTTCTGCGCTGTATGGGCTTTTGCCCTGAACATGATAATAGAAACACTGGCGAGAAAGGGAACAGGCGGACTTGAATTTTTCGTATCGAGTCCCGTAGTATTTTTATATAACACCCTGGTCATATTTGCCACCCTGTCCGTGGCCCTTCTCTTCAGGAGGAGGATATTCTTCATCGTGGTTATAAGCTGCCTGTGGCTTGCCATAGGAATCACCAACGGAGTCATACTCATCGAGAGAATGACGCCGTTTACGGTAAAGGATCTGAGCGCCGTAACGGATGCGGCCACCATGCTGACAAACTACTTTTCCATGGCTCAGCTCATAGGCATAGCTGCGGGAATAGTAATAGGCGTTGCCGCTCTCATCATACTATGGTTAAAGGCGCCGAAAAAGCCGAAAGGTTCCATAAACATAAAGAGAACCGTTGCGACGGTTGTTCTCATAATAGCATGCACGTTTATCTCCACCTTCGGGCTTATAAAGCTGAACGTTCTCGCCACCTTTTTCGGAAATCTGGCCTACGCCTATTCCGATTACGGCGTCCCGTACTGCTTCATAAACACCTGGCTTAACACGGGAATTCAAAAGCCGGCAGGATATTCCGAAGAAGCGGTAAGGAGCATATTCAGCGAAGACCAGTTCGGCCCTGACGGCACCATGAAGCTGACCCAGACCGATGTGGACGAGGATTACCCGAACATCCTCTTCCTTCAGCTTGAGTCCTTTACGGATCCTGAGCTTTTCAACAACATAGAGCTTTCGGAGGATGCCATCCCTTATTTCAGAAGCCTGATGAAAAACTGCTCATCGGGAAGCCTTACGGTTCCTGCCTGCGGAGCGGGTACGGCAAACACCGAGTTTGAGGTGATGACAGGTATCAGCGTCAAGTTCTTCGGGCCAGGCGAGTATCCGTTTAAATCCATTTTGAAGGAGAGAACTGCGGAAAGCATAGCCTACGACCTTAAGAGCATGGGATTCGGAACTCACGCAATCCACAACCACAGGGCTCTCTTCTATAACAGAAACGAAGTTTTCAAAAACATAGGTTACGACACATTCACTTCCGTGGAGTACATGAGCGACGTTTCAAAGACTCCGAAGAACTGGGCAAAGGATGAAAACCTGGTATCCCAGATTACCGACGCCCTTGACTCCACAAAGGAAAGGGACTACATATACACCATATCCGTTCAGGGTCACGGCAAATACCCGGCTGAGCAGGTTATAAAGGATCCTGCCATAACCGTAACCGACGCCCCTAACGAGGATATGAAGTGGAAGTACGAATACTATGTGAACCAGCTCCATGAGATGGATCAGTTCCTTAAAGACCTTACGGAGACCCTTGAAGCCTTTGACGAACCTGTGGTTCTAGTAATGTACGGCGACCACATACCGGCTCTTGACGTTACGGAAGACGCCTACGACGCCAAAGACCTGTATCAGACCCAGTACGTTATCTGGAGCAACTTCGACATGGAAAAGGAAGACAAGGATCTGGCCACCTATCAGCTGGCATCGGAAGTCTTTGACAGACTGGGAATACACACGGGAACCACCATCAAATACCACCAGAGCGCAGACTGGTCGTCAGCGGAGTACCTGGACAACCTGAAGATGATAGCCTACGACATCCTCTACGGAGACTACTATCTCTACGGCGGAGAAAATCCGTTTAAGCCTACGGACATGAAGATGGGCGTAAAGCCGATAAAGATAGACAAAGTCGTCAGCATCGGCGGCAAGTACTACATCAAGGGTGAAAACTTCACCGAGTACAGCAAAGTCACCCTGAACGGCGAAACCCTGAGCACCATCTACCTGGGCCCTAATCTCCTGGGACTTTTGGAAGACGTAGACCCAGCAGACGCCGGAAAGATGAAGGTAAGCCAGATAGATAAATCCAGCAAGGAAATAGTAAGCACTACGGAGTAGGCAGCGGGCGGCGGTAACGAGCTGCCGCGCCATTTGGCGAGTTATTTATTCGCAGCGTTGCTCTTTGCTTGCGGCTTCATTCGCAGCTCCGCGGGATTATCGCAAAAATGCCGGATTTAGCACATTTTGCGATGAAACCCACAACAGCGATATTGCAAACGATGTGTGCATGATGACCTCAGCAGATAGGAGGTTTGTATATGACTGAGTTTAAAACCGAGAGGATAGAGACGGAGCGCATGACGCTTACCCCTTACACACCTGAAGACGCAGAAGGCCTCTATGAATATGCAAAAAATCCCGATGTAGGGCCCCATGCAGGATGGAAGCCCCATGAAAGCGTGGCTGAGTCCAGGATGATAATCGAAGAAATGTTCATGCCCGTGGGCGCATGGGCCATACGGCTTAAGGGTTCGGACAGAGTAATCGGAACCATAGGCCTGGAGCCGGATAAGTACCGGCCGGAATCAAACAGCCGGGAAGTGGGCTACTCCCTTGCCAAAGACTGCTGGGGAAAGGGCCTTATGACGGAGGCTGTTCACGCAGTTCTCGATTACGGATTTTACAAAGCCGGCCTGGACCAGATAGCTATATGCACCGGTCCGGAAAACAAACGCTCCCAGCGAGTAATAGAAAAGACCGGATTCACCTACGAGGGCACTATACGCCGGGCATATAAAATCTACACCGGCGAGTGCAGGGACTCCCTGTGCTACTCCATGCTCAGGGAAGAGTGGGACAGGCTGAGGTAGTTTACGACTCTTCCCCGGCCATTTCTATGAATTCATTCATCTCCCTGGTGTGCCATTTTTCCTTGTGGGAGAATATCTGCCGGTACAGGGATGCGCGGTAGTCGGTGACATGGAGTATGGAAAGGCGTCCCTGCTCGATGCTGCGGTTTACTGCGTAGAGGGGAAGAAAGGATACGCCCCTGTTGATTTCAAGCATTTTGATTATAAACGACGTGTCGCTGCACTCCAGAGCCGGAGTAAGGGACACGTTTTTTGATTCCAGATAGTGATCCAGAACTCGGCGGTAGTTGGCGTTTCTCTCGGTGAGATAAAAGGGCATGCCGAAGAGGTCGCTCATCCTAAGTCCTTCCGGGCGATTAAGCTCTCCGGCAAGGGAAGAAGAGGCGACGAATACCACATCCTCTTTCTGTTCCATAAGCTTTCTCCAGCTGTTGTTGTACCTGGGTTCGTCGAGGACGTATATGAGGTCTACATCGCCTCGCTCCATGAGGGAAATGAGCTCCTCGGGTTCTGCGGTGGTGACGCGGACGTTAACGCCGGGGTGTCTGTCCCAGTAACGCTTTAACAAAGCCGGAAGCTTTGCATCGCAAAGGGAAGAGATGGTGCCGATGTGAAGGCTCCCGTGAAGAGGGCCGGTGTCCGATACGGAAAGCCGGGCTTTGTTCACCTCGTTTACAATTTCGTATGACCGGTTGAGAAACTGGTATCCCGGATCTGTAAGTGAAATATGCTTTCCCATGCGGTCAAAGAGCCTGGTTCCCAGCTCGTCTTCCAGCTGTTTTATCTGTACTGTCACGGCGGACTGAGAATATCCCAGGCTTTCTGCAGCCTTTGAAAAACTGTTAAACTGAGCTACCCTTATGAAAGTGGTTATCTGTCGTAATTCCATAATGCGCCTTTTGTCCCTGCATAGTATTAAAAATATTAAATGATAATATTATTTTTATGAATTTGACGAATGCTTAATGACAGAATATACTAACCATATCGATAAGTCAAGGGAAAGGAGAAAAAGACATGTCCTTTGTAAGCGTTTTCGACGTGCTGGGACCGAAGATGATAGGGCCGTCCAGCTCCCATACCGCCGGAGCTGCCGTAATCGCATACCTGGCACAGAAGATGATAGCTCCGCCTATGGTCAGAGCGGACTTCAGACTCTACGGATCCTTTGCGAAGACCTACCGGGGCCACGGAACCGACCGGGCTTTGCTGGGAGGAATCATGGGATTTGAAACCGACGATGTAAGGATAAGGGATTCTTTTCAGATTGCTGAGGAGAGAGGGCTTAAGTATAAGTTTACTCCCTGCGATGCCGAAACGGACGTTCATCCGAACACTGTGGACATAAGGATGGAAAATGCCGCAGGGCAGGTCATGACCATTCGCGGGGAATCCCTGGGAGGAGGCAAAGTCCGCATATCCAGAATAAACGGAGTGCAGGTGGATTTCACGGGAGATTACAGCACGGTGGTGGTAGTTCAGCAGGACAAACCGGGAGTAGTGGCTCACATTACGAAGGTGCTCAGCGACGCAAACATAAACATCGCCTTCATGAGGCTGTTCAGAGAATCAAAGGGGTGCACCGCATACACAATCGTGGAGTCAGACGGACATTTTCCTGAGGGAATTGTTGAGCCGCTGAGGGAAAATCCTAACATCAAAGACGTCATGATTGTAGAGCCTTAGGAGGTAAGGAGATGGATTTTAAAAACGCAAAAGAGCTTATAAAGATATGCGACGAGGAACAGTGTCTCATCTCCGAAGCCATGAGAAGGCGGGAATGCGACCTGGGGGAAATTCCGAGAGACGCGGCGGACCACCAGATGAATCAGGTTCTGGAAGTTATGAGAAATTCGGCCCACCAGCCCCTTAAAAATCCGGTAAAGTCCATGGGAGGACTTATAGGAGGCGAGGCGAAAAAGCTTTCAGACCATGTAGCAAAGGGAAGGGGTATATGTGGAGACGTGCTGGAAAGGGCCATGACCTATGCTGTAGCCGTCCTTGAAGTTAACGCTTCCATGGGGCTCATAGTAGCAGCGCCGACGGCAGGCTCGGCAGGAGTGGTTCCGGGACTTCTTCTGGCGCTTCAGGATACATATAGCATATCGGACGGAAGGATTGTGGATGGTCTTTATAACGCAGGAGCTATAGGATATCTTGCCATGAGAAACGCCACAGTTGCTGGAGCCGTGGGAGGATGTCAGGCGGAAATAGGAGTGGCGGCGGCAATGGCCTCATCGGCAGCGGTAGAGCTGATGGGAGGAACGCCGCGGCAGAGCCTTGACGCAGCGTCTACCGTTCTGATGAACATGCTGGGTCTGGTGTGCGACCCGGTAGGAGGCCTTGTGGAATATCCGTGCCAGAACAGAAACGCGTCGGGAGTGGCCAACGCTCTCATTGCGGCAGAGCTTTCACTGAGCGGTGTGACCCAGCTCATACCCTTTGATGAAATGCTGGAAACCATGTACGCCGTAGGAAAACGCATTCCGATAGAGCTGAGGGAAACGGCCCTCGGAGGATGCGCAGCTTCGCCGTCAGCATGCAAATTCTGCAGTGCATGCGGGGCAGAAAAATGATATAATCTTTAGGACGAGGAGGTAAAGAAATGAAAAACGCAGTAAGACTTTGGAACAGTCTCAGTCTGGTAAAACAGATTATAGTAGGTCTCATCATCGGAATTATACTGGCACTCACCCTTGGGGACAAAGTGTCCGGAATCACCATATTCGGAGATCTGTTCGTCAATGCCCTGAAAGGCGTGGCCCCTGTGCTCGTGTTCTTTATAGTAATGGGAGCCATCTGTCAGCATAAGAAGGGCCAGAAGACAAACATGAAATCCATCATAGTCCTTTACCTCCTGGGAACGTTTCTGGCAGGAACCTGTGCGGTAATTGCCAGCTTCATATTCCCAATGAGCATAGAGCTTACGGAGGGAGCAGGGGATGTGACTCCTCCGGGAGGGCTTACCGAAGTTCTGGAAAACCTCATATTCCAGGTGGTGGCAAACCCTGTAGACGCCCTCATGAATGCAAACTACATAGGAATTCTTACCTGGGCTATCCTCCTGGGTATAGCCTTAAGGCACGCTTCCGAAGGGACAAAGAAAGCAATCGGCGATATTTCCGATGCCGTATCGGCAGTGGTAAGATGGGTAATAAAATTTGCGCCTCTGGGAGTTATGGGCCTCGTATTTAACGCCATAAACGAAGGGGGAATAGAAGCCCTCGGAGCATACGGAAAGCTGATAATACTGCTGGTTGGAACCATGGCGGTAGTTGCACTGGTGCTGAATCCTCTTATCGTGTTTGTAACCACGAGACAGAATCCTTACCCGCTGGTGTTCACATGTCTTAAGGACAGCGGAATAACAGCCTTCTTCACCAGAAGCTCTGCGGCAAATATTCCTGTGAACATGGCCCTCTGCGAAAGACTTGGCCTCGATGAGGATACATATTCCATTTCAATTCCGCTGGGGTCTACCATAAACATGGCCGGTGCGTCAGTTACAATCTCCGTACTTACGCTGGCTGCGACAAATTCCCTGGGAATAACCGTCGATTTCGGAACAGCTCTGCTTCTCTGCATAGTTTCCGCCATAAGCGCATGCGGCGCATCGGGAGTCGCAGGAGGAAGCCTTCTCCTCATACCTCTGGCATGTTCCCTCTTCGGAATACCAAATGACCTCGCAATGCAGGTGGTAGGCGTAGGCTTCATAATCGGAGTAATTCAGGATTCCTGCGAAACTGCATTGAACTCCTCCACAGACGTACTGTTCACAGCAGCTGCGGATATAAGGAGCAAAAAACTGGCAAGGAAAGCGTCAGGTAAAGCGGAAGTGGAGCCGGTAAAGACGGCAGCATAAACATAAACGACAGAAAGGGAAGGCCTATTTCAGACCTTCCCTTATATATTCCTTTAGGGATGATATTGAAATTTTATGAAGGCTGCATTTGCCGAACCTTTCGGGAACTATGACGCTGATTTTGTCGCCGTAGATTTTCTTATCCATGAGGGCGAGGGCGTAAATTTCGTCAGGGGAGTAGCGGCACCCGGTTTCAAACCCCAGCCTGTTGAAAATCTCAGAAAGCTCTCCGCTTATATCCGTACCGGTAAGGCCCGTTCTGAATGCAGCTTTTGATTCTGCCACCATTCCGATGGCTACCGCGTGACCGTGAGGCAGGCTGTACGAACTGAGCTTTTCCACTGCGTGGCCTATGGTGTGGCCAAAGCCGAGAATCTGACGAAGCCCGTAGCATCTCTCGTCCGCCTCGATGAGGGATTTTTTTATGGAGATGCACCGCTCCATGACGTACTCGTAATCCTCCGCCAGAATGTGGTCTGCAAGGCTGCTTTCGGAAATTGCGGCAAACTTCATGGCCTCCGCCGCTCCGTCTTTGAGTCTTTGCTCTGAAAGGCTCTCAAAGTACTTGTAGTCGCACAGAACCAGGGATGGCTGCCAGAAAGCGCCCACAAGGTTTTTGCCGCTCATAAGGTTAAGCCCGGTCTCGCCGCCGTAGGCCGCGTCTATTGCCGCCTCGTAGGTAGTCGGTATCTGAATGTATTTGATTCCGCGCATGTAAGTCGCCGCAGCAAAGCCTGCAATGTCCCCGACGGTTCCTCCTCCCAGGGCGATTATGGCGTCGGATCTGGTGATTCCTTCATCGGCGAGAGCTTCCAGAATGTTGGTGTACGTAGTCAGGTTCTTGGAATGTTCGCCGGGAGGAAAAACGATTTTGGACGTCTGAAAACCGCTTTCTATCAGGGAAGTCAGCAGAACCTGTGAATAGAGGTTGTTGACCGTGCTGTCCGTAATGATGCACAGCCTGCACGGCTCCAGAACCTCCCTTATATAAGTTCCGGCATCCTTTATTATGTCGTGGCCTGTTATAACGTCGTAGGCAGTCGACGCTGAAATAGTGAATTTTTTCATGGCTGCTCCCTGAGCTTAAAAATTTTTGGTATTAAGGTCAAAAATTTAACAAAATACACGAGAAAAAAGTATTGCTTTGTGGTATACTACTGTAGCGGTTGTATTATACACGATTACTAGAATTGTATCACACTTTGCAAGTGTTTGTAAAAGGGGTATAGATGAAATTTAAGAAAGCGATTAAGTTATTTATATTTATAATAATCACCGTTACGGTTATCGCAGGCTTTGTCGCCATGATGGTGAATAATCACGTGGTTCAGGACGCCAAAGAGTGTATACAGTATTCTTTTGACGGCATCGACGAGGACAGGGACGATGAACCTGACGGATACGCGGGAAGCTCCACGGAGGAAGCCGAAATTCCGAGCGACGTTTCCGCAGCTTTACGGAAGGCGGACGCCGACTGCATTCTGGTTCTGGGAGCAGGCATAATAGACAGGGAGACGCCGACCCCAATGCTGAAGGACAGGCTTGACGCGGGGATAAGATTATATAAGGAAGGTTTTGCGCCGAAGATTCTCCTGTCGGGAGATAACGGAACCAAAGGCCACAACGAGATTCACGTAATGCTGAACTACGTACTGGATGCAGGTGTTCCGGCGGAAGACGTTTTCTGCGACCATGCAGGTTTTTCCACCTATGAGTCCATGGAAAGAGCCAGGGACATCTTCGGAGTGAAGTCGGCCATCGTGGTGAGCCAGACGTATCACGAATACAGAGCCATTTACATAGGCGAAAAGCTGGGCCTTGATCTTGTCGGAGTGGCTTCGGATCAGGAGAAGTATTCCGGCCAGCCGTACAGAGAGCTCAGAGAAATTGCGGCCAGAAACAAAGACTTCTTCATGATGCTGTTTAACATGGGGTCGTCTACAGACGGAGAAGAGATTCCTATTACGGGAAGCGGAGAAATTTCTCACGGTGAGTGAGTTCAGATAAGGACAAAATATGCAGATAAGGAGGATTTATGAACAAACTATTTGAGAACAGAGTTCAGGAAATTAAGTACAGGGTGCTCAGAGAGGTTGCCATCCAGACGTGGAAGGGCAACGACGTGTTTGCGGAATTCAACGAAGTCGCAAGCAAGGTAATTCTCGACAATGAACCCCCTGACAGGTGCTGTATATATAAAGACCGCGCTATCGTGGCAGAGAGGATGAGACTGGCCATCGGCGGAAGCAAGTCGAAGAAGAGCGTGGTTCAGGTAATTCCTATCGCTTGCGACGAATGTCCGGAAGCGGGCTACGTGGTAACAGACCTTTGCAGAGGATGTCTTGCTCATAACTGCATTGCAAGCTGCAAGCGCGACGCCATAACCATCGACAACAACCATCACGCTCACATAGATAAGACAAAGTGTGTAGAGTGTGGAAAGTGCGCATCTTCCTGCCAGTACAGCGCAATCCACAACTTCAAGAGACCTTGTGAAAGGGCTTGCAAGGTGGGAGCTATCTCCATGGCTCCGGGCGGAGAAGCATCCATAGACGATGAAAAGTGCATAAGCTGCGGAGCCTGCGTGTACCACTGCCCGTTCGGCGCTACCGTAGACGTATCCAGCATCGTGGATGTTATAAAGCTTATAAAGGAACATGAAGAGGATCCGGAAAAGCCGCCTGTAATCGCCATCGTTGCTCCGTCCATCGCCAGCCAGTTCCTCTACGCAAATCTGGGTCAGGTAATCACCGGAATCAGAAAGCTGGGCTTCAAGAGAGTTCTGGAAGTGGCTCTGGGAGCAGACATGGTAGCTCACAAGGAATCCCTGGAACTGGTGGAGAAGGGCTTCCTTACCTCATCCTGCTGCCCGGCTTTCGTAAAGTACATAGAGACAGCATTTCCTACTATGGTGGACAAGATTTCTCATAATCTGTCGCCTATGGCGGAGCTTGCACGCTTTGTCAAAGAGAGCAACCCGGAGTACAAGATAGTTTTCATAGGGCCTTGCATCGCAAAGAAAGCCGAGGTTAGAAAACCTGAAGTAAACCAGTACGTAGACTATGCCATCACATTCGAAGAGCTTCAGGCCCTTTTCGACAGCAAGAACATCGTCCTCGGAGAGCTGGAGGAAACCGAGTGGAACCAGGCGTCCTACTACGGAAGAATCTTTGCAAGAGCCGGCGGACTTACGGAAGCTGTAAAGCAGGCGCTCAAAGAACAGGGAATCACAGATTTTGAGCTGAAACCGATAGCCTGCGACGGCATAGATCAGTGCAAATCCGCATTGCTTCGCGCCAGCAAAGGCGTTCTGCCTAACAACTTCATCGAGGGAATGGCATGCGTCGGCGGCTGCGTAGGCGGAAGCGGAAACATGATAAAGTACGAAGAAGCCCCTAAGCAGATGAAGGCAAGAATTGAAACAGCCACCGAGACTGAGATACTCTCCAACATCAAGAAGCAGATAAATATCATATAAAATAGATATTGGATTTCGTTCAGTGTTCGAGTGTTCGATGTGAAACCGGTTTTCAGCCGGCCGCATCGAACACTTTTTCGATTTCAAAGCTAAATTTCGGCTTATACATCGAACATCTGAGCATTTGACGGCAGTTTTTCACAGGATTTGTTCGATGTCCGCGGTGATTTAAGGCTTTGAGGTCGAAAAAACGTTCTGTCTGAATGTCGAAATACGCGTATGACATCGAACAAGAGAATGCAGCCATTGCATCACATAGATTATTCAGATATAATCTAGCCATCATATAAGGCGAGGAAGGGGGCGTGAAGGAAATGAAAGTGAACAAGAAATTTTTCGGAAGAATTGCAGGCCTGACGCTGGCGCTGTCCGTTGCGGTTATGACAGGATGCAGCGCCGCAGGTTCGGGCGACAGTGAGTTCCCTACTGACGAAGCCGGTTACCCGGATAAAGATTCAGTTATGATAAACGGAGATGTCTATGAAACGGGCTTTGGAGAAGAAGGGGAAGGCTCGGGATATGAAGCCGATATACAGGTCAGGGCTGGTGATGACGGCAGCGTGACCGTGGTGCTGCCGCAGATTATTCCTACCCATACCTGGTGTATGGAAGAAAAACAGGATGTGCATCTTAAAAGTTTTGAAACGGTTGAAACGGGTGTGACTGAGGAGCGCGAGGGTCAGTCAGACGCCTTACAGAGCTTTACGTTTACTGCGGATTCCGTAAGCACGATTCACTTTAAATGGGTAAACGTGAACGAGTCCGGCAAGGCGTTTTCGGAAAAGATTGCGGACAGGGAACTTAGAGTGACGATTTCGTAAGGCGGCAGGCGTAAAAGCTGCTCAATCCCTAATGGAATAAAAAGAGCGGGCACCAGATTCGATTGACTGATTGCCTGCTCTTTTGGGTACACTTACCTGATTATGTATTTCGTCGATTTCCCGTTTCCTTCGATGGATATTATGCCTTTTTTCTCCATGCTCTGCAGGAGGTGTGTTATCTTTGTTTTGCCAAAAGGTGCAGATGGCGCAATTTCACCCATAGGCTTCATTATGGTTTTGCTTAACAACTTGTAGATAGTTCGTTCATCATCGGTAAGCTCTATATCACTTTCAAAAATAGGTAATATTACCTTTATGGCATTTTCCGACACTTCAAATGCCGGTTTTGCTAAACTCTTGTCATAGAGTTGCTTTATCCTTGTAATCCCCGTCCCAAATACTTCAACAAACTTCAATCTGTAAAATATATTGGCAAGAATTCTGTTTCTAAGGATAGAAAGTTTGCCGGATAAATATTCTTCTTCAGATATTCCATGCGGAAGACCGCCGGGAGATACTACTTCAATCCTGTCGTCAAACATTGAAATCATTATATGTGATTCTACATCCCAGACTCTATGTATTAATGCGTTGGCAATCACTTCTCTGAAAGCGGCTTCAGGTATTTTTTCAAACGTCTGCCTTTCAGCACCCTGTACAGTTTCGTATGTGTAGAAATCTCTATATACGCTGATGGATTTTTCATAAGAGTCCAGGACTGATACATTTTCGGCAGTAATTCTTTTTTGGATAATACTGATGGTTTCACCGAATTTAACTATATCGACTCCCGGAAAGTGATTTTTATCTGCAAGCAGACCCGCGGCGTTGTTATATCCATTTATGTCATCATACAGATTAAGGCTTTTCAATGTATCCTTATTAAAGGTTTCGATGTGGATTATGTCGTTAAGTTTACGGAATAGTGTATTGAAGGACAACTCTTGCTCTTTACATGGGAGTTCTTCAAAACTCATATTTCTACCTTCAAGTATAAGACGTGACAATTCCAGTGAATCTACCTCTATAGTCGACGTATCATTTCTCTTATATGCTTTTGATTTGTATAGATAAGGCTTCCGAAATCCGCTTTTCACAGTAAGCTTTACAGTATGATTATTGTTCCCAATTTCAAGAGTATAATCCGGCTGTGGAGAGATACTGTCATTTATTTTATGTTCGATATCCAAACATGCTTTTTCAATATCCGGCAGCCCTTTTGTATTCCCGTCATCATCAATACCGAATAGGATAGTGCCGCCATCATAATTGGCAAAGGCACTTACTGTCTTCAGGAATGTATTTGTAACGGTTTCTTTCAATTCTAATGTTCGAGTTTCACGCATATGACTGTAACCTCCCGAATTTATAAAGTTATTATACGCATAAATGAGCGCAAAAGCAATCGTATTTTTTTGCGATTGATTTTGCGCGTGAAATGGAACGTATTGCACACCATCTACTCAGGGCAGCAGAGATAAAAGCTGCTCCATCCCTAATGGAATAAAAAGAACGGGCACCAGATTCGATTGCAATAGCAATGTGCAAGGCTTCTGTAATGGCGGGTTTTTCTTACACCTAAGTTTTAACCGTCTTTCTACGATACGGGACTCGTCACATATCTCACCAGATGGAGCAGTGCCGAAACGCTGGAGTACGGCGCAATGAACGGGGCAATACTGGAAAACTATGTTGTTTCAGAACTTGCCAAGACCTACCTGAACTGCGGGATTGAACCCTTCATGTATTATTATCGTGACAAAGATGCTAAAGAAATCGATGTAATCTTGGAGCATGACGGCGTGCTAAATCCCATAGAAATTAAAAAGACGGCAAACCCCGGGAGCGAACTTACAGGTGTATTTTCCGTTCTCGACAAAGGCAGCAGCGTAAAACGGGGCAAAGGCGCTGTTATATGTATGAAACCGAATCTCAGCGCCATAGACAGAGATAACTATATAATACCGGTGTGGGGAATATAAAAGAATAATAACAAAACCCTCGGGTTACAGCAGAAACGCACGAGGGTTAATTTTTGAAATTTATTTGTATCTGATACTCAAAGGTTGCTTTAGATTGCGCTAATGGTTCCGGTCTTGGAGCACTTCATACCGATAGTAACGGTTTTAGATGCCGCTCCTCTATATTCGAACCTGGCGGTGCCTTTTACCGTAGCGCCGGATTTAGTAGTGGAACGGGATGCACACTTCCAGCCACTGATGTAGACGTTATAGCTGGAGGAACTGGACTTGGCAACGACTCTGGTTCCATCGTACTGGAAGGTCCCTTTAACGGTGAAATCCCAGGCTTTCTTGTCGCTACTGTCATAATATGTATAAGTTCGCTGGGAAGTCTTTAATTTAGCAGTTGCCATAGGCTGAATGTAACCTTCACCACCATATACGGTAGTCTCTATGGTTGCATATGAGCCGTCGGCATAATAAACGATTTCCTTCGTTATATCAGGTGCCATGCCCGGCGATTCCGCCGCGTTGACTGAGATGGCAGATGTGAACAGCATCACCATACAGGATTTTCAACTTCTTCTTCAGGACCAATTACGAGAACCTCACCAGCCATAGTCTGGGTAGACTGACTCAGCACATCCCTGTAAAAGGCAATCACCGCTATCAGGACGACTACCAGAACAACTGCTATGATGGCAATGAGCCGTCTGCTGTTTTTCAGCTTCTTGATTTTGCCGGAATTTGATACACCCTTTGATTCCAGAAATTCGCCTGCAACTTCCTCGGGAGTTCCGAATTCATCTTCTAAGTCTCGGATGGTGCAGTCAGGATGCTCGTCGCAGTAATCGTCGAGGTATTCGCGCATAGAAGACAGAAATTCATCCGTCGAACAGAGCCCCGATAGTTCCTTTTTAACTTTCTTAAGGTATTCATTTACAACTTCGTGGTTCATTTTAGCGATTCTCCTCAGCATACACAATATCCCATACTACACCGGTGAGGTCCTTATACAGATCTTTAAGCAGATTCAGATACGCCCTGCCGGAATCGGTAATTCTGTAATACACCCTCATTCTGTTTGCAACGGTTTCCTTTTTGCTCTCGGAAACAAACCCGTTTTCCTCCAGTTTGGAAATAGACGTGTAAAGTAGGGGAGCTTTGTACTTCCCGCTGCTTTTTTCGAGTATCGTCTGAGCGATTTCATACGCATACATTTCCCCGTCAGACAGGATGGATAGTATCAAAAGCTGTAAAGTGGCTTTCTTAAACTGAGCCTCAAAATTACTTAAAGGATTTCTTTTATTATCCTCTTTCATAAAACCAACCCTTTCCACTGATAATTTACCATGAAATTTCAGAAAAATCAACAGCATATATAAATTGAGAAATTATAAGGAAAAAGTGTTATATATTTTATTGACATATATAAAAAGATGTGCTATTTTAGACGCAAGGGAATTAACAGAAATTTTATGCAGAGCATTAAGGGGATGAGACCGATGGGTAGATAATCGACGTTTAGATAAGAAAATAAATAATTATGAATGAAATATTCAATGGAGCAGTTGGGTCAAGGGAAGCATTGATGTGGTGATTAGTTTATCCAATATTAGCAAGAAATTCACAATTCCATATTCTGTCGTTTCGGCTGTTACAGGTATATTTGATGCCAATAAAATAAGTTACGGAGCTTATAATGAATATATAAAGACGGGTGGAAGTGCAAGTACAAATAATCCGATAAAAACTCGTTCTATATACAGAAAATCAGGATCATCATACCATTTATCCTATCAGGATCAAACAGGACCACTTAAGCTTACCTTTGTTTTTCACCCTGCGGATACCGCGTTGAAAACATCTTATGATATAAAAGATCTTTACAATGTTAAATCTGTCTGCTCTACAGCATTTAGCAAAAGTTCGATACTACAAATAACAAATACCCAGGCTAATCATGGCAGCAAAGTAACATACACCTTGGCAGGGGTAAACGTAAAAGAAACGTGGTAGGTTAAGATGAATATACATGGTATGAATTGCCCTAAGTGTGGTAGGGAAATGGTTTATGGTTATATCCAATGCGGTCACACTACAATGACGTGGTATGAGGATAGCCCAGATGTCCTTAGTACGTTTCCATTTTATCGTAGAGATAGGGGAAAGTTGAAGGTAAAACTTCCACATGCATCACATACGCTGATTAATTCAGTGCCATCTTATAATTGTACATATTGTAAATTTATCATCACACCTTACATCTAAGTTTTACTCTTTCATATCAAATTCAATAAAGAGCGGGCTTATCTGGGAGTCCGCTTTACCGTACATTTTGTGCGATAGGCGGCAAATTTTTACCTGAGCAGTTACAGGCTTTGCCCGCAAAGAAGGCGGATTTTACACGTGGAGATTGCAGACCTTATCTGACAACCTTAAGATTTAATAATATTATTTTAATCGTTATTTGCCTTTAGGTCTGACACGGTTTTGTGTTCTTGAGGCTTAATTTGAGAGGTGGAAAAGGTGGAAAGATTGTGGATAGCAGTGCTGCTGGCGCTCGGTGCGATGATGGTATTTAAGCCAGAGTTATTGTTTAAAATAGAGAATTTGTTTGTCGTGAAGAATGGCGAACCTACAGAATTGTACATGACGCTGATGCGGTTAGAAGGAGTGTTTTTTATTATATGTTCAGTCGTTATGATTGTGTACAGCGCTGTGGAGGGATGAAAGTATGAGCCTGAAATCCCAAACGAGTAGAAAATATCACTAGGGAGAGGTAGCATGAAATACAGCAGCGCCATGATGATATGCGTGGGAACGGATGTGGCCATAGTGACTGCGCTCATCTGCATAGAAGTCTTTGATATAGGCGGAAAAACCAGAGCGACTCTATGCATAGGAGCCATAATATCCTACATATTGTCCCAGCGGATGGTAAGCAGGAGATATGAGAGATGCGGCGTGGAGTGCGAAAATGTGAGCGGATTTTTCTGGAAATTCATGGTCGCGTTTCTGACCATGCTAATCGTGCTGGGCAGGGATATAACCGTAATTATACTGTCAATACTCATGAGCACATGCGATGTTTACGAATACACTAAGGCAAGGCGCATAGATAAAGGCTTATGATTCAAAGGGAGTAATGAACATAAAGTGAAGGGCGAGGTGCAGATTCATGCCTCGCCCTATTAGCATGCCTGTAAAGACAAGGTGCAGATTGATGGATTATAGCAAAAGTGTGGATTCTATGATTTTAACGATAGCTGTTTCATCGCAAAATCTGAAAAACGGGGAATCCTACGATGAGCTTATCCGCTGCGGGACGCTGAAATGGCGGAGCTGTTATCGCCAAACCGGCGATATTCGGGATTTTTGCGATGAAGTGGTTATCGCAGTTTATCGCAAATCAAAGGATTTACGATGAGAAGGGGACGTGACCACATGTTTGAAGGAAAGCGGATTGGGTTACAGCGCCGCTGCTGACTCCTTTACTGTCTTTATTCCGGCGTTTGCCAGTTCATCGGCCCTGTTGTTCATGGCCGTTATGTAGAGGAAATCGCCATACGAGAAATCTTCTCCGTTCCACTCTTTGAACTTTCTGTAGAGCTCTGCGGATTTTGTCTCAGTAAGCTTTTCCACGGATACGTGGCCTTTGACCCTGTAAAATGTCACGTCATGCCTGCGGGTATGGGACAAAAGCTGCATCCAGAGTTCTTTGTTTTCCACAGGCTTTTTTGACGCGTTAACCCAGCCGTTTTTCTCCCAGGAAACGTACCACTTTTTTCGGAAGCAGTCGGCAACGTAGGAGCTGTCGGTGAAGACCCGGACGCTGAGTCCGTCCCGCTTTAAAGCCTGAAAAGCGCTTATTACGGCCGTAAGCTCCATGCGGTTATTGGTGGTATCGGCTTCGCCGCCGTAAAGCTCCTTCTTATGTTCCCCGAATTCCAGAATGGCGCCCCAGCCGCCGAAGTTTCTCTCGCTCTGGTTTCCCGAGCAGCCGCCGTCGGAGTATATGTTAAGTGAAGTCATCAGTTCTCTCCCTGTCTGTTCATTTCTTTATATCCCTCGCCCCAGGTTTGCAGAGCGCCGAGAACGGGCTTCAGACTTTGTCCCAGCTCCGTCAGGCTGTACTCCACCCGGGGAGGCACTTCGGCGTAGACGTGTCTGTTCACCAGCCCCTTCGCTTCCATGTCCCGGAGCTGACTGGTCAGAACCTTTTGGGACACGCTACCAATGGATTTTTTCAGCTCTCCGAACCGTTTTGTCCCGGGAAGAAGATCCCTCAAAATCAGAACCTTCCACTTATCTCCGATGAGCATCAGAGTCGTTTCCACCGGGCACGCCGGAAGCTCATTTCCTTTAATCTGTCCTTTAATGTGCTCAGACATTGAAATCCTCCTATGGTTTCCTGAAAGCAACTACAGCTTAATATTATTCTTACTTTATAAAGAACCCTTGCAACCTAAGTATAGTTTCAGGGCCGGGTAAAGTCAAGGTTTCAGTTAAACGGCGCCGCTGCTGACTAAGTTGACAATGATAGAAATCTAGGATAAAATAAAGTAGACTTTATATTTTCCTAAATAAGGAGGGTGTACTATGCCATATAT
Source organism: uncultured Bacillota bacterium (assembly GCA_949292945.1). Classification (GTDB taxonomy): domain Bacteria; phylum Bacillota; class Clostridia; order Peptostreptococcales; family Anaerovoracaceae; genus Avanaerovorax. The sequence continues at coordinate 23,187 of CASFAX010000014.1, forward strand.
CGAGCGGGCACTGGAACGAAAATTTTTGCGTATGAGTTCCTTTTTCAAAGCGGTGCTGGTAACAGGCGCGCGGCAGGTTGGCAAAACCACCATGCTGAAACATCTGGCGAAGGGACAGAATCGTACCTACGTTTCCATGGATAACATGATGGCGAGAACCCTGGCTCAAACAGACCCCGTACTGTTCTTTCAGACTTACAAGCCCCCCATTATCATTGATGAAATCCAGAAAGCTCCGGAGCTGTTTGAACAGATTAAAGTCATTTGTGATGAAACGGAAGAAAGAGGTTTATTCTGGCTGACCGGCTCCCAGCAGTATAAGATGATGAAAAATATCCGTGAAACGCTGGCAGGAAGAATCGGAATTCTGGAGCTTTACAGCTTTTCAAAAAATGAAGTGGACGGAGAAATCTTTACAAACAAGCTGGATTTCTCTCTGTCGTGTCTCATGGAGCGGCAGAAAACGGCAAAAAAGAACGACATTGTAGATGTGTTCGAGTACATATGGCGTGGCGGGATGCCTGACGCGCTTCAGGCCGATGTCGAGCAGAGGCAGGAGTATTTTAATTCCTATATTGAAACTTATCTTATGCGGGATGTGGCGGAAGAAGGCGGTATTACCGATGCTGTCCGTTTCCGAAAATTTATGAATGCCTGCGCTGCTCTGACAGCCGAGCAGGTAAATTATAAGACTTTAGCGGAAGCAGCCGAAATTTCTCAGCCTACAGCAAAAGAATGGTTGCGGATTTTGCAGGGGCTGGGCATAATTTATCTTCTGCCGCCTTTTGCCAATAACGAATTGAAGCGGCTCGTAAAAACTTCTAAACTGTATTTCTGCGATACAGGACTGTGCGCCTATCTGTCCATGTGGCTAACCAGAGATACCCTTATGAATGGCGCTGCAAACGGCCATTATTTTGAAAATTATGTTGTGATGGAGCTTTTGAAAAGTTTTTCTTACTCGGCAGATAGGGCAAACCTGACGTACTATCGTGATTCTAATGCAAAAGAAATCGATGTGATTGTGGAGGAAAACGGGCTGGTTCATCCGCTGGAAATTAAGAAATCCGCAAATCCCGATCGCAGGGAAATCAAAAAATACGATGTACTCGACAAGACGACTCTGGAGCGCGGCAGCGGCGGTATTGTCTGCATGTGCGAGGAAGTAATCCCGATTGATGGAAAAAACTGTTTTATTCCGTGCAATCTTATATAGGAGAGCGACTTTAATATGTCAATGAAATTTCTTTCTGCCGCCAGCGGAAGCAGCGGCAACTGTTACATACTGAAGACCGAAGAGACGGCGGTGCTCATAGACGTGGGGACGACGGGAAAGAGGATAATCGAAGGCCTTTACGAAATGGGGCTTTCGCCGGAGGACGTAAACGGAATTCTCGTCACCCACGAGCATACCGACCACGTGAAAAGCCTGAAGATGATTGGAAAAAAGGCGTCGTCCGCAAGGATTTACGGAAGCTCCGAAACACTCCATGCAGTGCGGGATATGGCGGCGGACGAAAGGTTCTTTGAGGTTGAACCCGGCGCAGCCTTTGTCATAGGAGACATGAAAATCCACCCTTTTTCCCTTTCCCACGATGCGGCAGGCCCTCTGGGATATTCGGTGACAGCAGGTGACAGAAGATGCACCGTGGTGACCGACACGGGATGTATTACGGAGGAAATCTTCGGGTACATAAGGGAAAGCGACCTTCTGGTTCTGGAGGCCAACCACGAGGTGAACGTTCTCATGATGGGTTCGTACCCTTACTACCTTAAACAGAGGATTATCGGAGACAAAGGCCACATTTCAAACGAAACCGCCGGCGACACTCTTTGCAGGATGATGAAGGAGAGAAGGAGCAGCACGGCTCCCAAGGTGATTCTAGCTCACCTGAGCCGGGAAAACAACACTCCAGAACAGGCATTTCTGACGGTGAAAAACATGCTTTTCGACGAGGACATCCTTGTGGGACGGGACATCTTTCTGGACGTGGCAAAGCGGGATCAGGTCGGACAGGTTATAGAAGTTTAATGGCGGAGGCGCAAAGTGAACATAAACGTTATATGCATAGGAAAGCTTAAGGAAAGGTACTGGACGGAGGCCGTAGCGGAATACGCCAAACGCCTGGGAAGCTACTGTACCCTTGAAATTACGGAGCTTAAGGAAGCCCGACTCCCAGACCGTGCCGGAGAAGCTGAAGAGGCGGCCGTGAAAAAGGCTGAAGGGGAGTCCATACTTAAACATATCGGAAAGGAAACATACGTCATAACCCTGGAGGTAAAGGGAAAGAAGCTCAGCTCGGAAGCTCTGGCGGAGAAGATGGCGAAGCTTTCTCTTGACGGGAAAAGCAGCGTTGCTTTCGTAATAGGCGGAAGCCTGGGCCTAGACAAAGCCGTCAGCGAACGGGCGGACTTCAAGCTGTCATTTTCGGACATGACGTTCCCTCACCAGATGATGAGGGTCATTCTCCTCGAACAGGTTTACAGGGCGTTTAAGATAAACAGGGGAGAAACATATCACAAGTAGCTGTAAACGTGTGAATTTCATGTAAAAAAGCAAAAAAGGAGGTTTACATTTAAAAAAATAGGACTATAATATGTTCATGACTCAGAAGGGATGACCTGAACCATGAAAAATAAAGGCAAAGCGTTTAAACTTTATATGGCGTTCACCGTAGCCGCGGAGGTCATATCCATAGCGGTACTGGGGATAGATCTGCGGTTTTCGGCGGGGCTCCTTGCCGGGGCAGCGGCCTTTACCGTGAACCTGGTTCTACTGGAGAAAGTTGTATATGGTTTAACCGCTGGCAAAAATAAATTCAATGCCTTCCTTATCCAGCTAGGGAGGTTTTTAGTTTTTGGAGCCGCAGGCGGGCTGTGCGCACTTTTTGGCGTAAACGCCGTAATCGCGCTGGGAGTAAGCGCCGTGATTTTTTCGGCAAGCCTTATCGCCGCGTCTCTTGAAAGGGGGAATCCGGCTTGATTAACATAGAGGAACTGGGAGCCCGGATAATATTCACCGTCAACATAGGCGGAGGAAATCTATACATAACGGAAAGCACCGTATTCGGAGTAATAGTGGCGGCTATAATCGCCGGCCTTGGAATCTGGATGGGAAGCGGCCTTAAGATGGTTCCGGCGGGAAAGAAGCAGATAGCAGCCGAGGCTATCGTAGGATGGATTTACAAGTTCACCCGGGAAAACATGGGAAGCGCCAATGAAAGATATGCTCCGTACATAGGAACGATTTTCGCTTTCATACTCTTCGGAAGCTCGCTGGGAATATTCGGGCTGCGGCCTGTGACTGCCGATTTAAACGTTACGGCGGCTCTTGCCATAATGACGTTTATGATAATACAGATAAGCGGAATAAGGAAGCTGGGAGTAAAAGGCAGGCTTAAGGAAATGGCAGAGCCTTATCCTTTCATCTTCCCGATGAAAGTCCTGGAAGAGCTGACTTTGCCCGTGTCCCTGGCGCTCCGACTTTTCGGAAACATATTCGGAGGCGTCATAGTCGTGGATCTCTGGATGGGATTCATGGAGTATCTCAGCGGACTTCTCACCGATGTTCCGTTTCTCAGGGCGGTTACGGTGCTGCCTCTCAACGGATTTTTCGACATGTTCGAGCCTGTAATACAGACGTACATATTTACAATGCTCACGATGGTCAACCTCGCTTCGGCCATAGGAGGCGTCGCAAATTCCACTGTGACAAAGCTTCCCGACAGCCGGGCGTCGTAATATAGAATACAAAACATCTTTTGATACTAAAAGGAGGAAATCAGAATGGGAATTATAGCAATAGGAGCAGGAATCGCAGTAGGACTTGCGGCTCTCGGTATCGGCATCGGACAGGGCTTCGGCGTTGGAAAGGCCATGGAGGGAATTTCAAAACAGCCGGAAGCTGCTGGTAACATCAGAACCACTCTTATCGTAGGTATGGCCATCATGGAGACCATGGGCGTACTGTCCTTCGTAATTGCGATAATAATGGCGCTGAAACTGTAAGAAGGGGACTGACGGATTATGAAGATGAATCAGTCGCTTCTGTCCCTGGACTGGAATCTGCTCTTCACCATAGTCACGGTCTTGGTTCTCTTCATCATACTTAAGCACTTCTTCTTCGAGAAGGTTCACAAGGTCATGGAGGACAGGGAAAAGTATGTGAACGATACTCTTTCCAATGCAGAGGAGAAGGACAGGGAGGCGGAAGAGAAGCTGGCGATGTATAACGCACAGCTTGCAAACGCCGAAGATGAAGGAAGAAAGATTATCAAAAAAGCCAGAGACGATGCGAAAAGTCAGGCAAAGGAAATAGTGGATGAAGCCGACGCAAAAGCCAGGGCTCTCATGGAACACTCCCAGAAGGAAATCCGCCGGGAGAAGTACAACGCCCGGAAAGAGCTTCAGGACGAAGTGTCGAATCTGGCTGTCCTCGCTGCAAGCCGCATTATAGAAAAGGAAATTACGGCTGAAGACCAGCAGGATATCATAAACAAGGTACTTGAGGAGGCGGAGGATAAGCCATGGAGTTAGCAGCAGCTATGGTTTACGGCCAGGCGCTCTTTGACGCTGCCGTCGATTTGGACAAAGTGGACGAAATAAAGGAAGAGATTACCGCCCTGGACGAAATCTTTAAAGCTCAGCCTCAGTACGCTGAAATCATGAAAAATCCCGCTCTGCCTGCGGCAAGAAAGAAAAGCCTTCTCAGGGAGGCTTTTGAAGGAAGGGTAATGAACGAGGTGCTGTCCTTTCTCTTTATTCTGGTGGACAAAAGGCGCTTCGGGTTTTACCATGCCATAGTGAAGCACTATCTGAAGCTGATGGACGAGAGAAACCAGATGGGATACGGCAAGATATATTCAGTCGTACCTCTCACTGAAGAGCAGATTGCACGCTTTGAGGAAGAGACGGGAAAGCTCATGGGCGAGAAGATCCAGCTTAAAAACAAGATAGACAAGAACCTCATAGGCGGGGTTAAGATTAAGGTGGACGGCAAGCTTATCGACGCATCGGTAAGCGGAAGGCTGAAACACATGAAGGAAAGACTTCAGATGAAATAGACAGTGCATATTTGCAGAAAGGAGGGATACCCGGTGAATCTGAGACCAGACGAGATAAGTTCCATAATCAAAGATCAGATTGAAAATTACACAAACCATCTGGACATTTCCGACTTCGGAACGGTCATGCAGGTGGGAGACGGCATAGCCAGAGTCTATGGTCTGGGCAAGTGCATGTCCGGCGAGCTTCTGGAGTTTTCCGGCGGCACTTACGGCATGGCAATGAACCTGGAAGAGGACAACGTAGGCGCAGTAATACTGGGATCCGACAGAGATATAAAGGAAGGAGACATCGTAAAGCCTCTGGGCACCGTTGCTGATGTTCCCGTAGGCGAAGCGATGATAGGAAGGGTGGTCGACGCTCTCGGTCATCCAATAGACGGCAAAGGAGCCATAGAAACTACCGAGTTCAGGCCTGTGGAATATCCGGCTCCCGGAGTTCTTCAGAGGAAATCCGTAAACGAACCGCTGCAGACCGGAATAAAGGCCATCGACGCCATGATGCCTATAGGTAAAGGGCAGAGAGAGCTCATAATCGGGGACAGGCAGACGGGCAAAACCGCAATAGCCGTGGACACCATAATCAATCAGAAGGGAAAGGATGTCATCTGCATTTACGTTGCCATAGGGCAGAAGAAATCCACGGTAGCCCAGCTGGTTCAGGTTCTGGAGGACAGGGACGCCATGAAGTACACCATCGTGGTATCGGCAACGGCAAGTGAGGTGGCGCCGCTTCAGTACATCGCCCCTTACTCCGGCTGCGCCATAGCAGAGTATTTCATGTATCGGGGAAAAGACGTTCTCATAGTTTACGACGACCTGTCAAAACATGCAGTGGCATACCGGGCCATGTCCCTTCTTCTCAGGAGACCGCCGGGACGTGAGGCTTATCCGGGAGACGTTTTCTACCTTCACAGCAGACTTTTGGAGAGGGCGGCAAAGCTTTCCGATGAGTTGGGAGGAGGATCCATTACGGCTCTTCCTATAATCGAGACTCAGGAAGGCGATGTTTCCGCCTACATTCCGACCAACGTAATATCCATTACCGACGGTCAGATATTCCTGGAGACCGAGCTTTTCTTCTCGGGACAGCGGCCGGCAATAAACGCAGGTATCTCTGTATCCCGTGTAGGAGGAAACGCCCAGACTAAAGCCATGAAGAAGGTATCGAGCCAGATAAAGCTGATGCTGGCCCAGTACAGAGAGCTTCAGAGCTTTTCCCAGTTCGGTTCCGATGTGGACGCGGACACTAAGAAGAGGCTGGATCACGGAAGAATTCTCATGGAGATTCTGAAGCAGGGACAGTACAAGCCTCTGGATATGGCTCACCAGGTCATGATAATATATGCTGCCACAAAGGGATATCTGGACGACATCGACGTAAGCAGCATAGGAGCTTTTGAGAAGCAGTTTTACCCTTACATGGAAGATCACTTCCCTGAAGTGGGCCGTGACATAAGAGCTACAGGCGACCTTTCTCCGGATACGGAGAATGCGCTGGTTCGCGGAATCAACGAGTTCAAGAAGGCAGGTTTTATAAATGGCTGAGCATATGCACGATATTAAGCGCCGCATAAAAAGCATAGGCTCTACCGAGAGGATTACCAACGCCATGAAGCTGGTTTCGGCTTCCAAGCTGAGGAAGGCAAAGGCAGCATATGAAAACTCCAGGGACTACATGAACGGAGTTCTCGACGACATACGGGGAGTTTTTGATGATATCGAAGACGTACCTGAAGTCTTTGTGGAAGGAAGCCGTGAGATAAAGAAACGTTGCTACGTTCTCATAACCAGCAGCAACGGCCTTTGCGGAAGCTTTAACTCCAACGTCATAAAGGCGCTGGAGGCGGAGTTTGTCCGTGACAAAGCGGGAAGAGATAATGCCGTACTCGTTACCATAGGCGCCAAAGGCAGGGACTATTTTGCCAGGAGAGGATACGAAATTCTCATGGCTCACGACGCGCCTGCCGACGCGGTGGATTACGCCGAGACGAGAAAGATAAGCGAGCCTCTCATCCGCATGTATCTGGAGGGAAAGATAGACGAGATAAAGATAGTTTACACCAGATACATAAACACTTTGAGACAGGAGACTGCGGCGCTTCAGCTTCTTCCGGTCAGGAGGGAGCACATAGACAGCCTGGCGGAGGGAAAGAAGCTGAACCACGTAATAGAGTACAGCCCCAGCCCTGAAGAGGTATTCAACTATCTCGTTCCAAAGTATCTGGAGCTTACGGTGTTCAGCGTCTGCATGGAGTCGGCGACCTGCGAATATGCGGCAAGGCGCTCTGCGATGGAAAACGCCAACGACAGCGCCAGGGATATGCTCTCGTCCCTTCAGACGGAGTACAACCACGCAAGGCAGTCTGCTATTACGGACGAGATTATCGAGATTGTGGCGGGCAGCGAGGCGCAGAAATAGGTTCGGGAGAGGAATCCCGACAGGAGGTTTAAGGTTTTGAACAAGGGAATAATTCATCAGATTATAGGTCCTGTTATAGATATAAAATTCGATCCGGACAGCATGCCGGAGCTTCTCAACGCCATCGAGATCCCTTCGGGAGACGGTAAAATCGTTGCGGAGGTTCACCAGCATATCGGAGACGACGAAGCAAGGTGCGTGGCCCTTTCCTCTACCGACGGTCTCTCAAGAGGCATGGAGGCCATCGATACGGGAAAGCCTATTCAGGTTCCCGTGGGCAAAGAGGTTCTGGGACGTCTTTTCAACGTTCTGGGCGAGCCTATCGACGAGAAAGGGCCTGTGGTCACCGAATCAAAAGAAGCAATTCACCGCCCGGCGCCTGCCTTTGAGGATCAGGACACGTCGTCACAGATTTTTGAGACGGGAATCAAGGTTATAGACCTTATAGCCCCTTACGCAAGAGGTGGTAAGGTAGGACTGTTCGGCGGAGCCGGAGTTGGCAAGACCGTACTCATTCAGGAGCTTATAAACAATATCGCAACTGAGCACGGCGGAATTTCAGTCTTTGCGGGAGTAGGGGAAAGAACCAGAGAGGGAAACGACCTCTACAACGAGATGACCGAGTCAGGAGTTTTAAAGAACACGGCCATGGTTTTCGGGCAGATGAACGAACCGCCGGGAGCCAGAATGAGAGTAGCTCTTACCGGACTTACCATGGCGGAGTACTTCAGAGATAAGGAGCACCAGGATGTGCTTCTCTTCATCGACAACATATTCAGATTCACACAGGCAGGCTCCGAGGTTTCGGCCCTTCTGGGACGTGTGCCTTCGGCAGTAGGATACCAGCCGACTCTGGCGACGGAGATGGGAGCCCTTCAGGAGCGTATAACCTCCACAAAAGAAGGATCCATTACTTCCGTTCAGGCCGTTTACGTTCCCGCCGACGACCTGACCGACCCAGCACCTGCCACTACGTTTACGCACCTTGACGCCACTACGGTACTTTCAAGGTCCATTACGGAGCTGGGAATCTACCCGGCAGTAGACCCTCTTGCATCAAACTCCCGTATCCTGGATCCTCTCATTGTGGGAGAGGAGCACTACGAGGTTGCAAGAGGCGTTCAGGAAGTGCTTCAGAAGTACAACGAGCTTCAGGACATCATCGCAATTCTCGGTATGGACGAGCTTTCAGAAGACGACAAGGTTACAGTAGCCCGTGCGAGAAAAATTCAGCGTTTCCTGTCCCAGCCGTTTTCCGTTGCCGAGCAGTTCACCGGAATGAAGGGCAAATACGTGCCGATTTCAGAGACCGTTCGCGGCTTCCGCGAAATCCTGGAAGGAAAGCACGACGACATTCCTGAAAGCATGTTCCTCTTCGCCGGCGGCATAGATGAAGTTCGTGAAAAGTACGAAGCCAGCATTGCAGCCGAAAAAACCTCCGTCTCCATGAGTTCGGAGGGCAGCAGCTCGGCAGGTGGCGCGGCAGTAGGCAGCAAAGCGGTAGACGCAGCACCGGGAGGCAGCGATGGCAGGTAAAAGCGTTCACGCAGAAATAATAACTCCTCGCTCCATGTTCTTCACAGGCGATGTGGAAATGCTCATAGCACCCACCACCGAAGGACAGGAAGGCTTCATGGCAAATCACGTCTGGTGCTGCAAACTGCTGGCGCCTTACGGCATGCTGAGCCTCAGGGAACCAGGCGAAAAGACTTTGCGCAAAGCCCGCATCAAAGGCGGCTACATAGATGTAAAGGACAAGTTCGTGGTATACACAGACGAAGCAGAGTGGGAATAATGGCGCGGGAAGCTCGGATTTCTTTCCGCGAAGCTCGGATTTTGAGAAAAAATCGAGAATCCGAGTACGAAAATACTCGTAAACGTGGCAAAAAACCGCAGATAGTACCACTATAACAGTAATTATAGGAGCTGAAGTGCTCGGAAAACCTGCAAACATGGGTGATTCCGAGCACTTTTTGTCTACTGAAACAGGAAAATCAGTTGAAATCCGAGTACGGGGCTTTGTGCGGGGCGCGTCGCCAGGTCTAGCACTTAGCACGGTGCTTTGTACGGGGACCAGCAACGAGCACCATGCTCAGCACCTGCATAAAGTACGGTGGATAAATCGCCCGCCATATGATAAACTGAAGCTTGGAAGTGAATTGAAATAAACGGAGGACAGAGCTTTGAAGCAGATTCTTATCATAGACGATGATATTCACATAAATGAGATGCTGGGTACGGGGTTTCCCACGCATATTCGGGGACGGAGGCCGAGATGTTTCTGGAATCTCACAGGCCGGATGTCATCCTTCTTTGTCCGGACGGCACAGCTGCTTTCTCAAACCACGCAGCCGGGCTTACGGAAACTCAGGTGGGCAGGCTCTTCGACAGGTTTTACACGGTAAGCGATGCCAGAAAGTCCACAGGACTGGGACTTTCCATAGCAAAGACTCTTACCGAGAAGATGGGCGGAGAGATATCCGCGGAATACGAAGGCGGCATTTTGACCATAAGGGTGAGGTTTTAGCGGGAGAACAGAAGGAGGAAGATGGATTGAAAAAGAGAAAAGAGGAAATAACGATTCGCTCAAGCGCGGCGGAGTATCTGACCTATGTGGCATCTGCAGGCGATGGTCAGGACAGCGTAGAGATTCGATACGAGGATGAGAATATCTGGCTAACGCAGAAGATGATGGCAACGCTATACGACGTGAACGTTCGCACAGTGAATGAGCACATTCAAAAGATTTACCGGGATTCCGAACTTGAACCTGAATCAACTATCCGGAAATTCCGGATAGTTCAGACCGAGGGTAACCGCCAGGTAAGCCGTGATGTCACTCATTACAATCTGCAGATGATAGTTGCGGTCGGTTTCAAAGTCAACAACGAACGAGCCGTCCAGTTCCGTAAGTGGGCTAATCATATCGTAAAAGACTACACCATTAAAGGATGGGTAATAGACGATGAGAGGCTTAAGAACGGCGGTTCCGTTCTGACGAACGAATATTTTGACCGTCTGTTGGAGCAGATACGCGAAATCAGGTTGTCCGAGCGCAGGTTCTATCAGAAGATAACGGACATCTATGCGACTTCTGTGGATTATGACAGGACAGCATTGGCTACGAAGAGATTTTTTGCCAAAGTGCAGAATAAAATGCACTATGCCGTTCACGGTCATACGGCGGCAGAGCTGATATATGAAAGAGCCGACGCAGATAAACCGCACATGGGACTTACGACATGGGCAGCGGCACCTGAGGGTAAGATTGTAAAGAGCGACGTTAGCATAGCTAAGAATTATCTCACAGACGAAGAAATGCGTTCAATGGAACGAATAGTTTCAGCTTATTTAGACCTTGCCGAGGACAGAGCGGAACGGCGTATTCCGATGACCATGGAGGATTGGGCAAAACGCCTTGACTTGTTTCTGATGGCAGACGACAGGGAAATACTTAAGGATTCAGGGAAAATTGCGGCGGAGGTTGCCAAAATGAAGGCTGAAACGGAGTTTGAGAAGTACCGTGTGATTCAGGACAGGCTGTATGTCTCAGATTTTGACAGATACCTGTTGGAGCTTGAAGAAAATGCAAAGAAATAAATCACTTGAAGAACTGAAACAGGAATGGCTTGCCGAGGAGAGCATAGCTCACATTCACGGCTGGGATTTTTCCCATATAAACGACCGGTATGAGGAAGAAGATAATCTGCCGTGGAATTACGGCGAAACGATAAAAAAATATCTGACGCCGGAAATGAAGCTGCTGGACACGGATACGGGAGGGGGAGAATTTCTTCTCAGTCTGGGACACCCCTATGAAAATACCGCCGCAACTGAAGGTTACCCGCCAAACGTTAAGTTGTGTGAAGATGTGCTTTTGCCGCTGGGCATAGATTTCAGGGAGGTGGCAGATGCGGGAAGGCTGCCTTTTGATGGGGAGAGCTTTGACATGGTCATAAACAGGCATGGCGATTTTGATGCAGAGGAGATTCACAGAATCCTTAAGCCGGGTGGATTATTCATAACCCAGCAGGTAGGCGCGGAAAATGACCGTGAGCTGGTGGGGATGCTGCTTCCCGGAAGCGAGATGCCTTACCCGGAGCAGTACCTTGCCGCTGCCTGTGAAAAGTTCGTCCGCGCAGGTTTTGACATAATCGAGGAAGGTGAAGCCTTTCCCGAAATAAGGTTTTACGACGTGGGCGCACTGGTGTGGTTTGCGAGGATAATCGAATGGGAATTCCCCGGGTTTTCCGTGGAAGACTGCTTTGACCGGCTCAGGGCGGCTCAGGAAATTCTGGAGGACAAAGGGGTCATCCAGGGGACGACCCACAGGTTTATGTTAGTTGCGAGGAAAAGATGAGATTTCAGGACAACGTGTTAAAAGAGTATCTGAAAAATGTTTACTTCATATGCGGAACTCCGTGCGGTGGAAAGACGACGGTTTCAAGAGAACTCGGCAGGCGGTACGGCATTGCCGTCTACAGCGCCGACGACGAGTTTTCAAGGCATCAGAAGCTTTCGGATG
>CASFAX010000014.1:35228-56587 GCA_949292945.1 uncultured Bacillota bacterium
TTCGGCCGAACCGTTCAGGAGTACAGGAAATGGCTGACTGACAATACACGGGAGCAGCTGGAGTTCGTAATTCTCGATTTAATCCGTCTCTCGAAGAATCAGAAGGTGCTTTGCGACTGACGCAAATTGCGCAAAGGCTGTGTGCGGCGAAACCCTCAAAAGCCTGAACGCAGAAAAATGCAATGGGATAAAAGGTAGCGATTACTTCTGGCTGGAAAGGACAGATGACAGAACGGTGGAGGAAACAGTGAGGAAAGTGGCAGCGCATTTCGGGTTTAGTGAAAGACAGAAAGGCTAAAAGGTAAAAGTCATGGGAAAAGAAAAAATCGTATTTATATGCTTTTTACTTGCGGCATTATGCTTTTTCGCAGTGGCAGTAATGAATTATATGGATAAAGACACTGCTCAGGCGGTAACGTATCTATTGCTCGGAATCACATTTTTGGTTTTATCAACCACACACGGAAAAAAAGACAAATAAACGCGTAAGATGCGGTGACAAACGGCGGATTTGTCACCGCTTTTGTCACCACCGAGGACTTGCGCCCCAGCTGTGAAAAATTTTTTAAAAAAATTAGCACTCACCTCTTGACAGTGCTAATAAAAGTGCTATAATAAACTTGTAAACAGAAAGGGGAACAAAAAGGAACCCCGAGATGACAGTTGCGACACCTTCCCGAAAAGGGAAACATTATAGATGTCATGTGAAAGGAGCGTTGACTTATGAGAAACAATTATTTGACGAACAGAGATTTATTTGACAGCTTTATGGACGCTATGCTTGACGATTCATTCTTTGGCGAGAGGAATCCGCTCTACGGAAAACACGCAAAGAACATGATGAAAACCGACATCAGGGAAACCGGCGAAGGCTACGAGCTTGATATCGACCTTCCGGGATTTAAGAAGGACGAGATTAACGCAGAGCTGAAAGACGGATACCTTACAATATCGGCAGCCAAGGGTCTGGATAAGGACGAAAAGGACAAGGGCGGAAAGTACATCCGCAGGGAGCGCTATTCCGGAGCAATGTCCAGAAGCTTCTATGTAGGAGAGAATCTTACAGAGGAAGATATCAAGGCTAAGTACGAAGACGGAATCCTGAAACTGTCCGTACCTAAGAAGGACGCTAAAGCTGTAGACCAGAAGAAATACATTGCAATAGAGGGCTAATAACCCTCCAGGGAATGACCCTATGGAAAGCGGGCTGCCCCGAATTCTCTTAATCAGAGGTTCGGGGCAGTTTTTCTGTATTTCTGGTTTTTACTGTTCGGCTTATCGGGAATGGTGCGCTCGATTAAACCCTGCTTTAGAGCGGGATTGAGATAATTCTTGCGAAATGTCGGCCGGTGTGACAGATGCAGGCGTGCCATGAGTTCGGCTGCGGAAAGCGTATCGCCTCCGAGGACAGCAAGAAGCCGGTGGACAGGAGATTCATCTTGGTCGCCAACTTGGTCGCTATCTTGGTCGGTGGCGTATCCGGTGGATGAAAGTTCCATCAGGGTGTCACGGATTATTTCCAGCATAAGCTCGACGAATCCGGCACTGTCTCCAGATGCGTCTGCCGCGCCGAGGGCATCGTAGTACTCCTTTTGTCTGGATTGAATAAGTTCCTCGACAGGAAGCCAGAAGAATATGTCCCTCCAATGGCCGAGAAGAAGACTGTGCCACATGCGGCCTATACGTCCGTTACCGTCCGCAAAGGGGTGAATGAATTCAAACTCATAGTGGAATACGGCGCTCTTAATCAGCGGATGAAGGTCTGACTCACCGTACCATCTGAAGAGATTGTGAATATGCTCCGGTACAAATTCGGCAGGTGGTGCCATGTGAATGAGAATATCTCCGTCAAAAACGCCGACTCCGCCGGAACGAAAACAGCCGTTTTCAGGAATCAGGCCGTTCATCATCAACCGGTGTGCTTTCAAAAGGTCGCTTACTGAGGATGGGTCTAATTGCAGCATCATTTCGTAAGTTTCGTATGCGTTGCGTACTTCTCTGATTTCGTTGGGATTACCCAGCACACGCTTGCCGTCAATAATCGCCGTAACCTGCTCTAACGATAGAGAGTTATGCTCAATAGCAAGGGATGAGTGAATCGTTCGAATGCGGTTTTCACGGCGAAGATGCGGGCTGATGGTTTTTTCATGCATTAGGCTGATTCGTCCTACCTGTTCGCAGATTTCAGCAATCAAAGAAGTGATTTTATCTGTAATGTGAAATGGCGGGTTGTAGCTGCTCATTTTGAAACACCTCTTACTTTCTATATTCAGAAGTATAGACGATAACGACGGCAGTGCGCAACTGCATTAACGAAAAATCGGGTTTTCTTCCTTGCCAACGCCGCAAAAAAAACATAGAATAGTAACTGTGAATCTACTTACCGGAGATTGGAGCTACATATGAAAAAAGACAATAAAAATGTCAGCAGCATTTTACTGATAAACGATATGGCGGGGTACGGCAAGGTTTCCCTTTCCGTCATGTTTCCGATTTTGTCCCACATGAGATACCAGACCTTCAACCTGCCGACGGCCCTCGTGTCCAACACCCTGGACTACGGAAAGTTCGATATCCTCGACACGACGGAGTATATGAAGAACACCATCAGAGTGTGGGACGAGCTGGGGTTTACTTTTGACGCCATCTGCACGGGGCTCATAGTCAGCGAGGAGCAGGCGAAGATTGTCAGCGAGTACTGCGCACTTCAGAAGAAGGAGCGGGGAACGCCGATTTTTGTGGATCCTGTCATGGGCGATGATGGAAAGTTGTATAATGGCGTGACGGAAAAAACGGTCAGCTACATGCAGGAGCTTTGCTCCGTGGCGGACGTAATCGTGCCTAATGTAACCGAGGCGTGCTTCATTGCGGGAACTCCGTATAAAGAGGAATACACGGATGACGATATAGATACGATGGTCAGGAGCATGCGCGGTATGGGCGCAAAATCCGTAGTAATCACCAGCTGTAACCTTAACGGAACAATGTGCACCGTGGTAAACGAAGGCGAAACGGATTCGTGGACCCGCCTTGACTACGTGGAGATTCCGGTGATGTTTCCGGGAACGGGAGATATATTCTCTGCTCTCGTGCTGGGACGCTACATGCGCTCGGGAGATCTGGTCGGCGCGGTGAAAATGTCCATGACAAACCTTGAGCACATCATAGCGGCCAACGTTGGCAACGAGGATAAATACAAGGGAATTCCTATAGAACATTACCTGGATGAGGTTAAATAGATTCTTCTCCCAGCTTCCAGCCGTCCATGAGCTTTCCCAGGTATCTGGCTATGACTCCGACAAAGAGTGCAGCGGCGAGGGTTCCTTCTCTGACTCCGTAAAGGCCGTGAAGGAAGGTAAATGACAGTACACATGCTATGGCGACCAGGGTCACGTCGAAGGCGACCTTCATGTGACCGAACTTTACGGGAAGAACCTGGCAGAGGGCAAGAACAACGCCTTCTCCTGCGAGAACCAGCACTTTGGCCTTGACCTCGAAGCTGACGCCGATGGCGACGAGAAGAATTCCGGCAGCGCAGAAAATCCACTGCTGGATATATGAATTGCATTCCACTGAGCGGCACATCATAAGGGCAAAGTCGTTGAGCCAGCCGAATATGATGGCTACGGGAAGCTGCATGAGCTGTATGAGTTCGTAGTTCTTTCTCAGGATTAGGATCTGAAGAAGGATGAAAATGCAGTGCATCAGAATGGTTACGGTTCCTACGGAAAGCGGCGCGAACATGCTTATGACGTAAGGAGCGCTGGAAATCGGCGATGTACCCAGGTCCGCCTTTATGGAAAGGGCTATTCCGAATGACATGATGGTAAGACCTGCCAGAAGGAGCAGGTATCTTTTGACGATATCCGAATCTGAAGAAAAAGTCTTTCTCAAAAAATTACCTCTCTCAATATGATACAAGGAATATGTTCCAACTGATATACGTTTAAACCGATTGCAGCGCCGTCTACATGACGGCGAATTTTTTAGTTGCGTCTATGTATTTCATCAGGATTCCCAGGTTGGCGTAGTAATAGGAGAATCTATCCTTCTTTTTCACCTGAATGAGACCTGATGAAGTGAGCTTTTTCATGTGCTGGGAGATGGTGGCCTGGGCGTAATCAAAGGCTTCTACCAGGTCTCCGGTGCAGACGGTCTCGCGGCTCTGATTGCAGTGCATTATGTGTCTGAAAAGCTGAAGCCTTACGGGATGGGCCAGAGCGTCGGATACGGAAGCGATGAGCTCCAGTTCCTGCTCATCCATGTTGTCCTTATACTTTCTGATTCTCATGATTTCCTCCGAAAAAATAAAATAGCCTTACGAGGTGTCTCATATCGGCAATTAACAATATACAACATCTGAAGTTTTTTTTCAAGGAGCCGGTAAAATAAATAAAGTTTTTGCCCTTAAACGCCCTCGCAAAGGGACAGGAAACTTAAGAAATATCAATAATTACGGGTTTATTTTTTGCTTTATGAAATTGCAATTTGAGTACCGCAGCGGTATACTACCCTCGTCATTTAAATTAAAGCTTTATGTTTTTGATCACAACAGGAGGTAAAGCAAATGCAGGAAATAGTGTCAATCATCGTATTTCTAGTAGTGATCATAGCAATTATGACCGAGAAGGTGCACCGGTCGGCTGCGGCTCTTGCCGGTGCTGTAGTGCTGCTTTTGACGAGAGTTCTGGACTTTGACGCGGCTGTAGGGTATATCGACTTCAATACCATCGGCGTGCTCATAGGAATGATGCTCTTTGTGGCAGTGGTAAAGAATTCGGGGCTGTTTGAGTACATAGCCATCAAAGCCGCCAAACTGGCAAAAGGAGACCCGTGGAAGATTATGGCCGCCTTCATAGTGATTACAGCGTTTCTCTCGGGATTCCTGGACAACGTTACTACGGTTCTCCTCGTAGGGCCGATGACGATTACCATAGCCAGAATGCTGAAAATCAACCCTGTTCCGTTCCTCATTACTCAGATTTTCGCATCCAACATCGGAGGAACGGCAACCCTCATAGGCGACCCGCCTAACATCATGATCGGAAGCGCAGCAGGCCTCACGTTTATAGACTTTGTAGCAAATACAGGCGTAGTTGCCATAGCTTCCATAATCGTTTTGCTCGTAATAATGAGGTTTCTCTACGGCACGAAGATGAAAGCCGACGCTGAAGCCATAGAATCCGTAGCTCATCTGGACGAGAGCAAGGCCATAGAAGATCACAGCCTGCTCGTAAAGAGCGTGGTGATGGTGGTAATAGTCGTCTTTGCGTTTATATTCCACAGCCAGATAGGCGTGGATACTGCGACTATCGCTCTTACCTGTGCGGCTGTCATGATGGTCATAGGAAAACAGGACATAGATGACATAATAAGCGAAGTGGAATGGTCGACCATACTGTTCTTCACCATGCTCTTCGTAGTCGTAGGCGGAATGGTTGAAACCGGCGTAATCGGCGAGCTTGCCAACGTGGTTCTCAACGTCGCATCAGGACATCAGATCGTAATGATGATGATTCTCCTCTGGGCTTCCGCGCTGTTTTCATCGGTACTGGATAACATTCCGTTTGTTGCGACCCTTATACCTCTGGTTACTGCTCTCGGAGAAAGCGGAATCGATATAGAACCTCTTTGGTGGGCTATTTCCCTGGGCGCATGCTTTGGCGGAAACGGAACCCTCATAGGAGCTTCAGCCAACGTGGTTCTCTCAGGCATAAGCAACAAGCACGGATACCCTATAACCTTTGCAACGTATACAAAAGTGGGATTTCCTGTTATGATAATGACAGTAGTGCTGTCCACGATCTTCCTGCTTTTGAAGTTCGGAATGTAAGATTAAGAGGTGAGACAAAATGAGAAGCGAAGTTTCGGACGATATGATAAACGTAATGCTCAGACAGATGGGCGCCGTTTCCATCAAGACCACCCCGGCATATATCAGCATCGCAAAGTTTGAGATAGGCGACATAAGGCTGACATATATGTACGAGGTAAAGGACGAGAACATCTACCTTCAGAGAGTAGACCCTTATCCTATGATGATAGGCAAAATCTACAACGACCAGCAGGTGGTCGAAATAATAGCGGCTGACCTTGAAAGGTTCAGAAACGCCTACAACAGCTCTAACTTCTCCAGATTTCTGCACATCGCAGGTGATATGAGCTCTGTGAACATGGAAATAGAGAACCTGTTCATGCGCCATAACGTGTCAAAGGCTGACCTGGAGAAGATAGATGCCATGATGGAAGAAATTCACGGAAAACTGAAGGAAATGAAGGCGACATCTCCGCTTATCACAGCTCCGACAAAGACAGAGTAAAATCTTCAGGTAACGGCTTGACAATTTTTGAAAACTTAAACCCCTAAAACCTAATGCAAAAATATTTGCACCGCCTCCCGATATGTAGTAAAATAGACGTATCGGGAGGTTTTTGTATGGATATAAGAGGATACAGACTGATTATAGAAGAGCTCCTTAAGATGCTCGACTCGGGAGTTTACATCGTGGACGCAGACGGCGTCGGACTTTTCTACAACGAAGCCATGGCTGCCATGGAGGAGATAAACATAGAGGACGTGGTGGGAAAGGAGTACCACCGGGCATTTCCGAAAGTGCCGCTCAACGAAAGCACCATGTACAAAGCCCTCAATAAGCGCCTTGCCACGA
This sequence comes from uncultured Bacillota bacterium, assembly GCA_949292945.1. Lineage (GTDB taxonomy): Bacteria > Bacillota > Clostridia > Peptostreptococcales > Anaerovoracaceae > Avanaerovorax. The sequence goes on from CASFAX010000014.1 coordinate 41,897, forward strand.
GAAACAAAGAGCAAACGTATAAAAACCTTTACGGAAAGGAGATAACCACCATAAACAGCACCGTTCCTGTCATCGACGACGGACAGGTGGTTGCAGCGGTGGAAGTCGCAAAGGATATAACCAACATCAGGTCCATGAGCGACAGGATTCTGACTTTGCAGGAGACAAAGATAGAAAAGAGCAGGCCGGTAAAGCCGACCATAAAGAGATATACCTTCGACGACATAACCGGCAGCAGTGAAGTCTTCCAGGCGGTAATAGACAAGGCGAAAAAGGCCGCCCGAAGCGATGTGTCCGTGTTCATATACGGCGAAACCGGTACAGGTAAGGAGCTGTTTTCCCAGAGCATTCACTACGTCAGCAGCAGGAAGAACAAACCTTTCCTGGCTCAGAACTGCGCAGCCCTTCCGGAAACCCTGCTGGAAGGTATTCTCTTCGGTACGGCAAAGGGCGGATTTACGGGAGCTGTAGACAGAGCCGGCCTTTTCGAGCAGGCCAGCGGCGGAACCCTTCTCTTGGACGAGATAAGCGCCATGCCATACGACCTTCAGAGCAAGCTGCTCAGAGTGCTTCAGGAGGACTACATAAGGCGCGTGGGAGGCACCAGCGACATACCCGTAAACACCAGAATTATCGCCACGGTCAACGAGCCGCCTCAGAAGCTCATAGAGGAAGGCAAGCTCCGTAAGGACCTTTACTACAGGCTGAACGTGGTGAACCTGAGCATTCCTCCGTTAAGGGAAAGACCGGACGACATTCCCCTCCTGACGGAGGCCTTTCTCATCAAGCATAACGAGAGGTTTGAAAAACAGCTGTGGATGGTATCGGATAAAGCCGCCGACCTTCTTCGAAACTACGATTACCCCGGCAACGTCAGGGAGTTGGAGAACATAATAATGCAGGCAGTCTCCATGGCGGACAAGGAGCACGTTCTCACGGAAAAATTGCTTCAGATGCCGTCCAGAGATACGAAAAAGCTGGGTGTGGATGCGGAAAGGTGGGACGGAAACGTCTCCCTGGACAAATACCTTGCCGAGCTGGAGAAGGAACTTATCAGGGAGGCCATGATAAAAGAAGGCGGCAATATAACAAAAGCAGCAGCCTCCCTTAAGATAAAGCGCCAGACCCTTCAGCACAAGTTGAAGAAATATGGGATACAGGAGTAAGGAAGTCTAAACCGCAGAGGAAACCAAGCCTGGCCTTGCGTATAAAAAGCTATACATAATGTAGAAAAAATTCTCGGTTAGATTTATTTATGGCTGCATTTTGCAATATAGGGAGAAGTGTTTTAAAAGATGTACATTTACTGCAAAATATTTTGCTACAAAAACGCAAATATATTTGCATAGATGGGGCAAATTGCAGGTGTAAACCCTTGAAATCCGCATCGATTGGGTAAATATTCTGTGAATATTTTAGACGTATTTTGCATAAAATCCGTACAAGCCTTGAAATCCGTGCATTTTTATAAGCTGAAGCGGTATCCTGTATACAACACAAAGCTTGGCATAATAATTGCGAATTATATTAGTGGCTTTAATGGCTGAGTAATGACTGAGTCATTATAAATAAAAGTTTTATATCTTTAGTTGTTAGAAAAGGAGAGAAAAGCAATGGAAAATGTAAAAGTAATTATCTGGGGCCTTGGCGCTATGGGCGGCGGAATGGCTGACATGCTTCTTACTAAGAAAGGTGTTGACATTGTAGGTGTTGCAGGAAGAGGCAAGAAGATTGGAACTTCCATGTACGACTACATCAAGACCGAAAGAGGCGACAGACCTGACGTTAAGATTCAGGCTGCTGAAGACCTGATTAAGCCGGGTGCTGCTGATATCGTTCTTCTTTGCACTGACTCTTTCACTAGAAACGCTTTTGATAAGCTTAAGTTCATAATGGAACAGAAGATTAACGTTATCACTTCCGCTGAGGAAATGGCTTACCCTGCAGCTCAGGAGCCTGAACTTGCTAAGCAGCTCGATGAGATTGCCAAGGCCAACGGCGTATCCTGCCTGGGAACCGGTATCAACCCTGGACACATCATGGATACACTCGTACTCGTTATGACCGGATGCATGGTTGACGTTAAGCACATCCTGTCCAGAAGAGTTAACTCCCTCTCCCCATTCGGACCGGCTGTTATGGAAGAACAGGGAATCGGTATCTCCGTAGACGAGTTCTACAAGAGAAAGGCAGACGGAACTATGGCAGGTCACGTAGGATTTGCTGAATCCGTAGGCATGATGGCAGAAGGTCTCGGCCTCAAGGTTGAGAAGTTCGCTCAGGACATGGAGCCTATCACTACCGATGTTGACAGAAAGTCCCCTTACGGATTTGCTGCAGCAGGAAGCTGCGCAGGCGTATCCATGACTGCTGATGCTACCCTTTCCAACGGAATGGAAATCAGAATGGAGCATCCACAGCAGATCGAGCCTGAACAGGTTGGCGTTCAGACTGGTGACTATGTAATCATCGAAGGAACTCCTTCCGTTAACATGGTTAACAGCCCTGAGGTTGAAGGCGGACTCGGAACTATCGCTATGTGCGTAAACATGATTCCGCAGGTTATCAACGCTGAAGCAGGACTTCACACTATGATCACTCTTCCTATTCCACGCGCTCTCATGGGAGACGTTAGAGAAAGAATCAACCCGGACAAGAAGATCGTTAAATAATTACCGGGACGTACACTGATTATATTGCAACATGGACGTAAGGAACGGCCTTTCCGGGCTGTTCCTGTCGTCTGTCAATAAGGAGTGAGTTAAAATGGTTAAAAAGGACACATGGGTAAGAATCCATTCAGTCATACTCAAGGCTGAAGAGAGAACTGCCAAGCTTCCGGAAGACACCAAGCATGTTGACTTTGAGATGTGGGTAAAAGGAAGCCTTAAGGAAGACGCTGAAATCGGTGATGAGGTTACAGTTATCACCGCTACCGGCCGTGAGGAGAAGGGTACTCTCGTTGAAGAGAAGCCTTACTACACTCACAGCTACGGTAAGTTCGTTCCTGAAATTATCGAGATCGACAAGCAGCTCAGAGAAATCATGCAGTTCGGAGGTGAAAACTAATGGCATTAGCTAAAGATTATGATTCCGTAATGGGAAGATCGTCTGAAATCATGAAGAAATCACTGGGTCTGGACTTTGATGATTTCGAATCCGGTTCCGTTGCATTCGACTACGAAGGTCTTATGAAGGCAACAGGTTACACCATAGACGATGTAGACAAGATCCAGTCAAAGACAGGTGTAGGACACACTCACCTCATGGAACTTGGAAACATCACCAAGCTGGCAAGAAAGTATGCTAAGCCTGGATACGGCGCAAGAATCCTCGTTAAGGACGAAGCTGCAAATGCTTCCGGATCCTTCAAGGACAGACGTGCCGCATGCGCAGTAGCTCATGCTAAGAAGCTTGGCTACAAGGGCGTTATCGCTGCTACTTCCGGTAACTACGGTGCAGCAGTTGCTTCCCAGGCAGCAATGCAGGGAATGAAGTGCATCATCGTTCAGGAATGCTATGACTCCCACGGCGTTGGACAGCCTGAAATCGTTGAGAAGGCAAGAAAGTGCGAAGCTCTCGGAGCAGAAGTTATCCAGCTGACTGTTGGACCTGAGCTCTTCTACGAGCATCTTTCCGTAATGGAAGACTCCGGATACTTCAACGCATCCCTGTATTCACCTTTCGGTATTGCAGGCGTTGAGACTCTGGGATACGAAATCGCTATGGACTGCCGTGAGCTCTACGGAAAAGACCCTGAAATGGTAGTCTGCACTCAGGCAGGCGGCGGAATGGTTACCGGTACTGCAAGAGGTCTTATAAAGGCTGGCGCAACTGACACTACAGTAGTTGCTGCTTCCATCGACCTTACCGGACTCCATATGGCTTCCGACGAGCAGTTCAATAAGAAATCCTGCACTACAGGTCATACAGGCTTTGGCGTACCTCATGCAACAAACCCTGACACAGGAGACGTTCCAAGAAGTGCAGCAAGACCTCTGAGATACATGGACAGATACGTTACCACTACTCAGGGTGAGGTTATGTACATGACTGAGATGCTGGCTAACCTGGAAGGTATGGAAAGAGGACCTGCAGGAAACACTTCTCTGGCAGCAGCATTTGCTCTGGCTCAGGAACTCCCTGAGGACGCTATACTCGTAGTAACAGAAACCGAGTACACCGGCGCAGGCAAGCACATTCAGCCTCAGCTCGACTTTGCAAGAGATAACGGCATAGAGATCCGCTTCGGAGATCCTAAGGAAGATGTACCTGGAAAGAACATAATTCTTCCGGCAAACCCTGGTCTCTTCAGAGTAAAGGACATGGATCTGAACCATCTGAGAAAGTCTCTCATCAAGAGATCTGTGCCTAGAGCGGGCGGCAAGAAGCTTACAGCAGAAGACATCGAGTTCCTGGTAGCAGATACCAGATCCGATGAAGCTTTTGTAAAGTCTGTACTGGATGAGTTAGGCGTAGAGTATTAATAAGTATAGGGAGAAAAAGAATGAAAAGAGCAGACGATTTCGCAGAAAGAAGAAAGCACATTGCCAATCTTTCAGACGAAGAACTTTATAACAGATTTTGGGATCTGACCGCTCAGGTTGTCGATCCTCTCCTTGAGCTGGGAAGAAAGAACACTACTCCTTCCGTAGAGAGAGCAGTTCTTCTCAGAATGGGAATCTCCTCCCTCGACACTCAGAAGATCGTAGAGGGATGCATGGACAGACACCTTATGGGTCATGGTGCAGGCCATGTTGTTTACAAGGTATCCAAGGATAAGAACATCTCCATCAGAGAAGCCGGAGAAGCTCTTGCCCGCGGAGAATACTGGGACGATGCTGTAGCATTATTCAAGGGAGGTAAATAACGATGGCAGACATGATTTTGAAACCAAACGAAAAGCTCGATGTCAGAGAAATACTTAAAGACATCGACAAGTATGAGCCGAGAAGAAGAGGCTGGACATGGAGAAAGCCTGCTCCTGGTCTCAAGATGGGACCTTTCGAGTACAAAGACTGCTCCGAGCCTTTAAAGAACAGCGTACCTCTTCCTCCTGCAAAATATTTTGACGGTATCGACCCGCAGCCAATGCCGGTAATCACTACCGAGATCGCATCCGGACGTTTCGAGGATGACATCAGAAGAATGAGAATGGCTGCATGGCACGGCGCTGACCATATCATGGTTATCAGACATATGGGTCAGTCCCACATAGACGGACTTATGGAAGGTACCCCTCAGGGTATCGGCGGTGTTCCTGTAACCAGAAAACAGGTTAGAGCTCAGAGAAAGGCTCTGGACATCATCGAAGACGAAGTAGGCCGTCCAATCAACTACCACTCCTACGTATCCGGAGTAGCTGGACCTGACGTAGCTGTAATGTTCGCTGAAGAAGGTATCAACGGTGCTCACCAGGACCCTCAGTACAACGTACTTTACAGAGATATCAACTGCGTAAGATCCTTTGTTGACGCCTGCGAATCCAAGAAGATTCTCGCATGGGCCGGCATCCTCCAGATTGACGGAGCTCACAACGCTAACGCAACTGCAAGAGAAGCATGGAAGGTAATGCCTGAGCTTATCGTTCAGCACGCTATCAACTCCCTCTTCTCCGAGAAGGTTGGAATCAAGCCTGAGAACATCGCGCTTTCCACAGTACCTCCTGATGCAACTCCTGCACCGGTACTGTATATGGACCTTCCTTATGCAGTAGCCCTCAGAGACTTCTGCGGAAGATATAAGATGAGAGCTCAGCAGAACACCAAGTACATCTGCTCCTCCACCAGAGAAGCTACTGTAACTCACGTTCTGGATATGCTCATCTCCAAGCTGACCAGCGCTGATATTCAGTCCACCATTACTCCTGACGAAGGAAGAAACGTTCCTTGGCACATCTACAATATCGAAGCCTGCGACAATGCTAAGCAGACTCTCGTAGGTCTTGACGGACTTATGGATATGGTAGAGCTGAAGAAGGACGGACCTCTCAGAGAGATGGCAAGAGAGATCAAAGAGAGAGCTTGCCTCTTCATGGAGGAAATCGTAGAAGTAGGCGGATACTTCGAAGCAGTAAGAGAAGGATTCTTCGTAGACTCTGCAAAGTATCCTGAAAGAAACGGCGACGGTATCGCAAGAAATCCTGAAGGCGGCGTAGGCTACGGATATATCTTCGAGAGAGAAGACGACTACATGGCTCCTGTAACTGCTCATTTCGGATACAACAACGTAGAGCAGTACGGCGGAGATCCTGAGAACCCTTCCGCTCTTATCGGCGGCTGCACCTTCGAAGACAGAAGCAAGATCGTATTCATCGACGAACTCGATGACGAGGATAATGTAAACGTAAGACTTGAAAAGGTTAAGAAGTACCTGGACGGAGAGGCTCTGAAGCCTGAAGTTGAATGGTGCGCAGACGGAACTATCCTCCTTACCATGTGCATTCCTGCAAACACCAGAACTGCAGAAGCTGCTGCTCTGGAAATCGGTAAGAAGATGGGTCTTGACCAGTGCGAGGTTATCAGCAAGGAAGTTCTCCAGGAGGCAGAGGGAACCAGAATCGAGATGAAGGGCAAGGTAACCTTCGACGTAGATCCTTCAACTCTTGAGATTCCACCTGAACCACATCATCTAGACGATGCAACTCTCTACAAGGAATTCTCCGAGCATCCTATGGTAGTCGTATGCGGTACTGTAGGTGAGGACGAGCACTCCGTAGGTCTCAGAGAGATCATCAACATCAAGCACGGCGGAATAGAAAAGTGGGGCATCAAGGTTAACTACCTGGGAACTTCAGTTCCAGTAGAAAAGCTTGTTGATGCTGCTATCGAGCTCAATGCTGACGCAATCCTTGCTTCAACTATCATTTCCCATGACAACATCCACTACAAGAACATGAAGAGAATCAATGATCTTGCAGTAGAAAAGGGAATCAGAGACAAGGTAATCATCTGCGCAGGCGGAACTCAGGTAATTCCTGAGGATGCAAGACAGACCGGTATCGATGAGGGATTCGGAAGAGACTCCCACGGTATCGATGTTGCAACATTCCTGGCAGAAGAAGCAATGAGAAGAAGAGGCGAGCTTCCACCAAGAGATGAGAAATAGTCTCATTCCGGCGGTAAACTGACGCTAACCGATCCGGCGGGCGGGCTGCAGTGCCCGCCCGCTTTTTAAGATTAGCGGGCTTTGGCGGTGGCGCGGGCTTTGGCGTCGGCGATGTCGCAGGCTTTGGTGGCAGGCGGAAAACCACGGACGTTGCAGGCCTTGGCGTTGGCGTCGCGGGCCGCGGACGGGTACCCATTGAATTGGTGACAAAAGCGATATACTATGGCAGATGTGTCACCTTTGTCACCAATTTCGGGCTAAGTCGCCGGGAAGGCCGCCGAAAAACGCGGATAGACAGCCGAAAAGCGCGAAAAATTAACAGAAAATGGAAATGTAGCGAGAAAAAAGGGGATTTTGGGTGTATTACACGTATAAGATAATGAATATGGTGACAGAACTGGAGACTGAACTTAAAAATGTCACCGAAGAAATCGCGGCGTGTCCTCGCGGAAGCCTTATGGTTTCAGAGGAAAAGACGAGGGGAGTCAGATACTTTTGCGTATCGACAAAGAACGGAAAAAGGGTGCGGAAAAGCATAACGTCGGATATAGAACTGGTGGAAGCTCTTGCCAGGAAGGCGTATCTGAAGGAGAAAAAAGCGATAATCGAAAACAATATACGGACTTTACGGAAAGCTGGGGAAGAAGTCAGTGATTTGAATTCCGGAAAGGTGATGGAGGGCCTGAGCCCTTCTATCAGAAAGCTGCCGCAGGATTTGTTCAGGAAAACCATGGACAGCCAGGATCCGCGGGCCGTATGGGCAGGCGAGACCTACCCGCAGAGCAACTATAAGCCGGAGGCGAAAGTTCACCGCACTTCAAGGGGGCTTGCGGTTCGTTCAAAGTCTGAGCTGCTCATAGCGGAAAGGCTTTACGAATACGGCGTTCCGTTCAGATACGAACCGGCGATGCATATAGACAGGTATGAGATTTCGCCGGACTTTACGGTGATGACGCCTGGGGGCAAGATTTTTTACTGGGAGCACTGCGGAATGCCCGGCAGAAATGACTACATGAAAAAGCATAAATGGAAAATGGATTTGTATGAAACCAGGGGAATTGTGCCGTGGAAGAACCTTATAGTCACCTACGACGATGAGGACGGGCACATTGACCTTGCTGAGATAGACAGCATAATCACGAATAAACTGTTGTAAGAAGGAGGAAAATATGAAAGTAGACGTATTAGTAGCTGAAATCGGTTCTACAACTACCGTAGTCAACGCTTTTACGGACCTTGCGACGGAGAACCCGGTTTTCTGGGGGCAGGGACAGGCGCCGACTTCGGTTCTGGACGGAGACGTAAGGATAGGTCTTCAGGGAGCTATTGACGACCTTTGCAGGAAGAAAGGAATCGACAGCCTTGAATACGACGACATGCTTGCAACGTCGTCGGCAGCAGGCGGACTGAAGATGACCGTCCACGGTCTCGTATACGATATGACGGCAAAGGCTGCAAAGGAAGCGGCTCTCGGCGCAGGGGGCATAATCCACTACATCACCGCAGGAAAGCTGAGAAGAACCGACCTTGCGAAGATTAAGGAGATAAACCCGAACCTGATACTTATAGCGGGAGGCGTCGATTACGGCGAGAGGGATACGGCTCTTGACAACGCGGAAAAAATCAGGGCGCTGGGGCTTAAAGCTCCGGTAATCTATGCCGGAAATATCGAAAATCAGGAAGAGATGAAGCTGATTTTTGACGAGGAAAGCGGTCAGGAACTTTACAACGTCGAAAACGTATATCCGAAAATAGACGACCTGAACGTTGAGCCTTGCAGAAAGGTCATCCAGGAAGCTTTTGAAAAACACATAACTCACGCACCGGGAATGGAACACGTGAGAGATATGGTAAGCGGACCGATAATCCCGACGCCGGGCGCTGTAATGGAGTGTACGAAGCTTCTTTACGAGCATCTGGGAGATTTAGTAGTCCTCGACGTAGGCGGAGCTACTACGGACGTTCACTCAGTAGCTACGGAATCCGACAAAATCGCCCGCATAATGATTTCTCCGGAGCCAAAGGCAAAGCGTACTGTTGAGGGCGACCTTGGCGTCTTTGTGAACAGGATGAAAGTCATCGAGTCCATGGGTGAAGAGGAATTTCGCAAAAAGTGCGAGAAGGCCGGAATAGATCCTGACAAAACCCTGGAAAGCTACGTGGCTATACCGAAAAACGACGATGAGAGAACTCTCGTAGAGATACTTACAGAGGAAGCCGTGCTGAAAGCCATGGAGCGTCACGCCGGCTACATCAGATACATATACGGACCGTCCGGCAGGAGCACAGTTGCCGAAGGAAAAGACCTGACTCAGGTAAAGTACATAGTGGGAACCGGCGGAGCCCTTACAAGACTTCCGCACAGAGTCGAGATAATGAAGGAAATACCTGAGCACAACGAAACGGGAATGCTTCTGTTCCCTACCGACCACGCGCAGATTTTGGTCGATAACGATTATATCATGGCGTCTCTGGGCGTTCTGTCAAAGAAGTACAAGGAGGCTGCCGTAAGACTTCTGGAGAAGAGTCTTCAGTTCAAATTCCCTGAGAAGAAGGACACCGCGCAGATTTCAGGAGTTTCCAAAGCCCTTCAGGAAGCTGAGGCTCAGGTTGCCGAGCAGGAGGCAAAGGAAGCTGAAAGACAGGCTCACATTGCCGAAATGGAAGCTATGGGCTACGACATGTGTGCATACAAGGACGACGAACCTATCGGAGGGGCCAATCCGTTAGGGGGAGAAGCTGTCAAAGCTGGCTCAGACCCTCAGCAGGCGGGACTCGTTCAGGGAGAGGGAGTACAGGGGAAGTGGACCCAGAACATGGGCGACTGCACCCACGACTGCAGGCACTGCAGCAGAATTCACTGTCCGAACAGAAAGGAGTGTTAAGATGTACCCTAAATTATCAATTAACCTTAAGAAACTGGAAGACAATCTGAACGCCGTTGCGGCCATCACGAAGAGAGGCGGATGTTCGCTGATGATAGTAACGAAAGGCCTCTGCGCAGACCACGAAATGGTGAAGATGATCGCCGCCAACGAAAACGTGGATTTTGTGGCAGATTCCAGAGTGAAGAACATTGCAACCTTTGCGGACGTGGTAAGAGGCGCCGGCAAGAAAACCGTTCTTCTCAGAATCCCTATGCACTGCGAGGTTGCCAACGTTATAAAATACGTGGATCTTTCGTTTAACTCTGAGCTTTCAACCATCAGGCTCTTAAACGAAGAAGCGGGCAAAGCCGGTAAGAAGCACGACATTCTCCTAATGATAGATATGGGCGACCTGAGAGAGGGAATCTTCTTTAAAAACGAGGACCTCATCTTCGGCGCGGTGGAGGAAATTCTCGCCATGGAGAACATCAATCTCTACGGCATAGGCGTGAACCTGACCTGCTACGGCGCAATAATTCCGAAGTACGATAATCTTAACGGTCTCGTTGAAATCGGCAGGAAGATAGAGGACAAGTTCGGCATAAAGCTTTCCATGATTTCCGGCGGAAACTCCAGCTCCATCTATCTCATCGACAAAGGCGAGCTGCCTGAGGGTATCAACAACCTCCGTCTGGGCGAAGCCTTTATCCTCGGTAACGACACCGCTTACGAGACGAAGCTTCCGGGAACCGTAGACGATACGCTCATCCTCAAGGCGCAGATTGTGGAACTTAAAGAAAAGCCTTCTCTGCCTATCGGAGAAGTGGGCGTTGACGCTTTTGGCGAGAAGCCTTACTACGAGGACCGCGGAATAATGCAGCGCGCAATCATCGCCATCGGCAAGCAGGATGCGGACCTTGGAAGCATGACTCCTTGCGACGAGAGAATTGAAATCATGGGCGGAAGCTCCGACCACATCATTCTCGACGTGACAAAATGCGCAGGCGACTACAAGGTAGGCGACATCGTAGAATTCAAACTGGGCTACGGCGGACTCCTCAAAGCCGCCACCAGCGCTTACGTGGAGAGAGAGTACGTGAGATAGGATATCCCATATTATTTATAATCGAAGAAAGCTCAGCATGTGAGTTCTGACGATTTTCAGGATTTCACATGCTGATTTTTATTTTAAGCAAAGCACATTTACGGAGCTTGATCGGATACCGGAGTGTAAACTGATTAAAACATATAATTATAAAGTTTTACGGTTATAACCCGAAAAATTTATTGAATATAGAAACTTTTGCGGATATAATATCAAAAGAGGAGGTGGTAGAAATGATCGACAGACCATTGTATGTTAACAGGATTATGGATTACGCAGATACACCCTTTGTAAAGATAATAACAGGGGTGAGGCGCTGTGGCAAGTCCACCATACTGAAAATAATTATGGAAAAATTGAAGACAGAACGAAATGTCCCGGAGGAGCGAATCGTGAACTGCCGGTATGATTCCATGGAATACTATGATATGACCGCAAGCCAAATGTATGAACATTTGAAAGAAAGAATTGATTCCGAAGGGAAGACATATCTGTTTTTAGATGAGGTTCAGGAAATTCAAGGATGGGAAAGGGTAATAAACTCTTTGTTTGCAGATTTTGATGTCGATATATATGTTACCGGATCCAATTCAAGGATGATGTCATCGGAAATATCCACTTACCTTACCGGACGATATGTTTCATTTCATGTGTTTACCCTTTCTTTTGGTGAATATCTGACGTTTAGGAATCGATTTACAGAGGTGGGTGAGCCGAAAAATGAGCTGGCGGATTACATTCGCCTGGGCGGATTTCCTGCGACACATTTGCAGGAACACTCACAAGATGAAATTTACACTATTGTGCGTGATATCTACAATTCCACGATTTTCTCCGATATTGTAAAACGCAATCAGATTAGGAAGATTGATCAACTTGAACGGGTGGTTAAATATGCATTCAACAATGTAGGAAACACATTTTCAGCAAAGTCTGTCTCAGATTATATGAAATCGGAACATCGAAGGATTGATAATGAAACAGTCTACAGCTATTTGGAAAAACTGGAAAAAGCGTATTTACTTCACCGCTGTTCAAGATATGATTTACAGGGAAAGGAGATTTTGAAAACACAGGAGAAATTTTACCTTGCAGACACGGCTTTGAGATACAGTGTGTTAGGATATAGCAGTGATAGTGTGGCTTCAGCCCTTGAGAATGTTATATATCTGGAGTTGTGCAGGAGAGGGTATGATGTCTATGTAGGAAAAATCGGAAATTATGAAATCGATTTTGTTGCAGTTCATCAAAATAAGAAGCTTTACATTCAGGTTGCGCAGGAAATCAGTTCGGAAAAGACAGCAAAGCGGGAATATGAGCGTCTGCTGGGAATACGCGACAACTACCCTAAGTATGTTCTAACAACAGATGAGTTTGCCGGAGGAAACTATGAGGGCGTCAAAACAATGCACGTAGCAGATTTTCTGTTAAGTGAGGAATACTGATAGGGAAAAAGTTTTGAATAAACACCATATAACACTTGACAACAGTTACATGCTGTTATATACTGTTTACAGCGCTAAGGGGTGTGCGAGGAAGCATGCCTGTAAACATGAGAATGAGCTGCTAAAGCGGCAAAGTGCCGGAGCCGCAAAGCCGGGCCATACCGGCCGGCCCGGCACGGTCGTACGGCAGCAGCAGAAAAGGGTACCTGTATGAAAGTTATAATCAACACATCGTCTATGATTCCGATTTATGAGCAGATTGCGGACCGGATAAAGGCTCTCATCCGCGACGGGGAGCTTAAGGAAAACGACGGTCTGCCGTCGGTGCGGGCTCTGTCCAAGGAGCTTAAGATAAGTGCTCTGACGGTGAAGAAGGCTTACGATGCTCTGGAGGAGGAAGGCTTCACGGTGACGGTTCACGGCAAGGGAACTTACGTGGCTGCCGTAAATCCGGAGGTTCTCCTGGAGGAGCAGAAGAAGGAGCTGGAGGCCGACCTGACAAAGGCTGTAGCCAAGGGCAGGCAGTGCGGAATCAGCGATGAGGATATGAGAGAGATGTTTGAGCTGGTTCTGGAGGGATAGCAAAATGTGTGAAAACGACTGCATACTGAGGACAGAGAACCTGAAAAAGCGGTACGGCGGCTTTTCCCTGGATTGTTCCATGGAGGTCAGAAGGGGATGTATAACCGGAATAGTTGGAAGAAACGGAGCAGGGAAGACGACGCTGTTTAAGGCGGCGCTGGGGCTCATAAAACCGGATGGCGGCGTCGTGGAGATAATGGGAAAGAATCCGTCAGGCCTTACAGCCGAAGACAGGGAGAAGACAGGGGTTGCCCTTTCGGATTCCGGATTCAGCGGTTACCTTAAAATCAGGGAGGTAATTCCTGTAATGAAGAAGTTCTATAAGGGATTTGACGAGGAGTTTTTCAGGGAGCAGGCGAGGAAGTTCGGGCTGCCCGAAGATAAGAAGATAAGTGAATTTTCGACGGGAATGAAGGCAAAGCTTAAGGTTCTCACCGCAGTCAGCCACAGGGCGGAGCTTCTCATACTTGATGAACCGACAGCAGGTCTTGACGTGGTGGCGAGAGACGAGCTTCTGAACATGCTCAGGGATTACATGGAAGGCGACGAAAACAGAGCCGTTCTCATAAGCTCCCACATATCAGGGGATCTGGAGGGTATATGCGACGATATATACCTTATAGAAGGGGGCAGAATTATCCTCCACGAGGATACCGACGTGCTCATGGACAGCTACGCCGTTTTGAAGATGGACGAGGAGCAGTTCAGGGAGCTTGATAAGAGCCGCATCATCAGGGTGAGGAAAGAGCCTTTCGGATACAGCTGCCTGACGGATGCGAAGAGCTTCTATACCGAGAACTGCCCGGATATTATCGTAGAGAGGGGCGGTATAGACAGCGTTATAACGATGATGATAAAGGGGGAAGAAATATGAAAGGGCTTCTGGCAAAGGACTTCAGACTGCTTAAGGTGAACAGGGATTTTATAATACTGGTCATCATTGCGGGATTGTGCATGATAATTTTCTCCACCGGAAGAGAGCTTTATCCGATGATGTTCATTTCCTTTATCGCGGCCATTGTAGGCGCCGGAACCATAACTTACGATGAAATGGATAACGGCAACGCTTTTCTATTTACGATGCCATTTTCAAGGAAGGACTACGTGCTGGAAAAGTATCTCCTCACATTCATACTGTATGCCGTGTCTTTGGCGGTTATGAGCGTATGCGCCCTTATAGTCGCCGGGGTCAAAGGAACCGTGGACATGGGAGATTTCGGACTTATCTGGGTTATATCGCTGATTTCCTCCATGATATTTCAGGCATGGATGATTACGATAAATCTGAAGTTCGGCGGCGAGAAGGGGAGAATTGCCAACATAGCCATCTTCTTTGTCGCCTTTGCGGCAGCGGTGCTGTTTTTCAACGTGTTCGATCCAGATATCGGCCCGGTGGTTCATGCGGTTTCAGGGCTTGGAATTAAGATTATCGCGGCTGCAGCCTTTGTCGTAACGGCAGTTATCTACGCCGCAGCCATAGGCCTAAGCATGAGGATCGTTGCGAAAAAAGAGTTTTAACAGGCTCTAAAAGGAAAATTCTTAATTTAATAAAGTTTAAACCAGCGGGATATTTCTTTCTAAGGAA
>CASFAX010000015.1:0-1405 GCA_949292945.1 uncultured Bacillota bacterium
AGCTATCGGGCGAATACAGCCTGAAGCGGCCGGCACCAAGCTTTCAACCGGCCGTCCACTCTCAACTGCAAACGGTCAACTGCCAACTGCCAATTGTCAGCCTCCCAGCCCCTATATATCAAATATCTCCAGGCACCGCTTCAGTATTCCGTTCATGTGGGCGATGATGATGCCGTAGTTGGTAAACGGCACGCCAGAAGCCAGAGTGCGCTCCATGCGGTACATGACTTCGCGTTCGTTGAGCATACAGCCGCCGCAGTGGACTACGAGTTTGTAGCCTGAAAGGTCTTCAGGGAACTCGCCGCCGGAGGTGAAGGAGAATTCCGGCTCTGCGCCTGTAAATTCCCTTATCCAGCCTGGCAGCTTTACGGTGCCGATGTCCTCGCACTGGCGGTGATGAGTGCAGCCTTCGGATATGAGAATCCGGTCGCCGTCCTTTATACCTGAAAGGGCGAAGGCGCCTTCTGCCGCCGTGTCAAGGATTCCCTTAAATCTCGCGAAGAGAATGGAGAAGGAGGTTAACGGAATATCTTCCGGTACCATTCGGCTCACTTTTCCGAATACCTGACTGTCGGTTATGACGGCGGCAGGTTTGTCGCGGAGAGATGCGATGGCTCCCGGCAGTTCTTCCGGCTGGCAGACCATGGTTATGGCGTGGCCGTCCAGAAGGTCTCTTATGGACTGAACCTGTGGCAGGATTATCCTGCCTTTAGGCGCCGACTCGTCTATTGGCGTTACTAGGATAACGATGCTGCCGGAAGGTATGAGGTCGCGGATCAGCTTGCGCTCCTCGGAGCGCGGTTTTGCGATTTCGGCTATCTTTTCTTTTAATTCGTTTATGCCCTGGCCGGTAAGTGCGCTGACCAGGACAAAAGGAATGTCGGGATGTTTGTAGCGCAGGTCGTCTGCACCGCTTGCACCGGCTCTGCTTCCGCCGGAGGAAAGGGATTCCATTGCAAGGTCGACTTTGTTTAAAGCGACTATGAAAGGAATTTTTCTCTCCTTGAACTGATCGATGAGCATTTTGTCGTCGTCTGAAAGGCCGATGAAGTTATCGACTACAAGCACAGCCACGTCGGTTCTGGTGAGGATTCTCTTTGCCCGCTTTACCCTTTCTGCGCCGACGCTTCCCGAGTCGTCGATGCCTGGCGTATCGATAATGAGCACAGGGCCCAGCGGAAGAAGCTCCATGGCTTTCGTTACCGGGTCTGTGGTAGTGCCCTTTACGTCCGATACTATGGAGATGCTCTGTCCCGTAACGGCGTTTACAACGCTGGACTTTCCGGCATTTCGCCTTCCGAAGAAGCCTATGTGGATTCTGTTGGCGGAAGGGGTAAGGTTCAGGTCGGCTGATCCGCCTGCGGCCTGATTTTCCTTATTAAAATCTGAAGTCTCTCTTGCCATG
>CASFAX010000015.1:1438-55483 GCA_949292945.1 uncultured Bacillota bacterium
TTCTATCTCCTGAATGTATTCTTCTGCTATCTTGCGGACTTTGTCGTGAGGAATTCTAGGAAGTTCCTTTGCTATGAGAGCCTCGCCTACAGCCTTTGTCTCAGGACGAGCGTAGTCGGTCAGATATTCCTTCAGCGTCATGAGCGCGTTCGGGTGGCAGCAGTTGAGAATCTGGTTGTTCTTGCAGAGGGTCATGAAGCGGTCGCCTGTTCTGCCTTCGCGGTAGCATGCGGTGCAGAAGCTAGGGATGTAACCCAGATCCATGAGCCACTTTACAACTTCGTCCAGGGTACGGTTGTCGCTTACGTCGAACTGAGCGGAGTTTTCCTCTTCTGGTTCCGGTTCGTCGTAGCCGCCTACCGATGTTCTGGAACCGCCGGAAATCTGGGAGATTCCCAGGTGAAGAGCTCTTTCTCTCATTGCCTTGTTTTCGCGGGTTGACATTATCATTCCGGTGTAAGGAACTGCGATTCTGATGATTGCTATGATGCGGGCAAAGAGGTCGTCGGTAATCCCTCCGTCTACTCCTCCGTCAAAATCGGAAGGATCTATGTCGTCGGCGTGACGTACTCTCGGAACGCTGATGGTGTGCGGGCCCACGCCGTGAACGGCTTCCAGGTGCTCTGCGTGCATGAGAAGTCCGCAGAGTTCATAGCGGTAGAGTTCCAGGCCGAAGAGAACGCCCAGGCCCACGTCGTCGATTCCGCCTTCCATGGCTCTATCCATGGCTTCCGTGTGCCATGCGTAGTTGTGCTTAGGTCCGGTCGGGTGAAGCTTTTCGTAGCTCTCCTTATTATATGTTTCCTGAAACAGTATGTAGGTTCCTATTCCGGCTTCCTTAAGCATTCTGTACTCGTCAACCGTTGTGGCGGCGATGTTTACATTTACCCTGCGGATGTCGCCGTTCTTGTGGTGTATGGAGTATACGGTTTTGATGGATTCCAGTATGTACTCGATAGGATTGTTCACAGGGTCTTCACCGGCTTCCAGGGCGAGACGCTTGTGACCCATGTCCTGAAGGGCGATAACCTCACGCCTGATGTCTTCCTGGGTGAGCTTCTTTCTGGCGATGTGCTTGTTCTGATGGTGGTAAGGACAGTATGTGCAGCCGTTTACACAGTAATTGGAAAGGTAAAGAGGCGCGAACATAACTATTCTGTTTCCGTAGTAGTCGAGCTTTATCTTCTCTGCCAGCTTGAACATCTCGTCTACGGTTTCAGGATCGTCAACCTCCAGAAGAAGAGACGCTTCCCTGTGGTCGAGACCTTTTCCCAGAGCGGCTTTGTCCATCACCTTTCTGATGAGTTCCTTGTTATTCTTGTTTTCTTCGGCGAATTTAAGGGAGTCCATGATCTCGTCATGGGATATAAATTCGTCGGCTTTCATGGATTTTGGATCGTA
The DNA here is from genome assembly GCA_949292945.1 of uncultured Bacillota bacterium. Taxonomy (GTDB): domain Bacteria; phylum Bacillota; class Clostridia; order Peptostreptococcales; family Anaerovoracaceae; genus Avanaerovorax. The sequence goes on from CASFAX010000015.1 coordinate 2,840, forward strand.
CATGTTTGCCTTCCTTTCTGTATATCGTCTGTAACTGCTTAACTGTTTATATACTCCGGAGAGTCTCCCCGGTCTGTAACTATTTCATAGCCTATGGCTTCCATGGATGCCTTCAGCTGTGCCAGGTTTTCCGCCGCCTCGCACCCCGTGTTCAGCTTGTTGTCGTATAGGGAATAATTCTTTCTCGCGTTTTCCGGCGACAAATTCGGCATGATGACGTTGGCTCCTGCAAGGATTCCCCGGGTTCGCCCGTCTGCTGCCGCAGTGCCAAGGGCCGTGGTGGCAGGAAGAAGGAGATCCGGTCTCATGAGCCTTATGATGGACAAAAGGCGCAAAGTCAGCTCCGCCGAGCCTTTGGCTTCCTGCCAAAAAGGTGTACCCTTTGCGGGAATAAAAGGCCCGATTCCCACCATGGCAGGCTTAAACTCCCAAATAAAATGTAAATCTTCTATGAGATTTTCTCTGGTCTGATAAGGTGAGCCCACCATGAAACCGCAGCCTGTCTGATAACCCAGCTCCTTAAGCTCCCTCAGACATCTCATGCGGTTTTCAAAACTCATTTCGCCGGGGTGAAGCTTTCCGTAGTGACAGCTGTCGGCCGTTTCGTGGCGGAGAAGAAATCTGTCCGCTCCCGCCTCTTTTAAAGCTTTATAGCTTTCCCTGCTCCTTTCTCCCACGGAAAGGGTGATGGCGCAGTCGGGAAACTCATCCCTTATCGCGGATACTGTATGCACGAGACGGGAATCGTTAAACCACGGGTCCTCCCCGCCCTGAAGGACGAAGGTCCGAAAGCCCAGCCCGTATCCGGTCTCGCAGCATCCAAGGATTTCATCTTCCGTAAGCCTGTATCTGGTTATGCTCTGAGAACGCCTGATTCCGCAGTACAGACAGTCGTTTTTGCAGAAGTTGGTAAACTCTATGAGACCGCGGATGTAGACTTTGTTCCCGAAAACTGAGCGGGCAGCCCGCCTGGCCGACTCGAAGAGAAATTCCTCTTCGCCTGCCGGAATGTCTCCCAGGAGGTATTCAAGCTCCGAAGAATCCGGAAACACACCACTATTTAGTTTTTCTGCGATTCTTTCAGTCTTTGTCATTGCAAAACTCCCATTATCCATTATACACATTTTCACGGCGGTTATACACACCATAATACAAATTTTTTTTGAGGGTAATTTTTTACAGGCCGCGGGATTTATGATATACTTATATGGATTTTAGCAAAGGGAATCGAGGAGCAGGATATGTACACATTTGACGCGGAAAAGGTAAAGAACGATATAGTTTTATGGATAAGGGACTTCTTTGAGAAAAACGGCAAAGGCTGCAACGCCGTGGTGGCCGTAAGCGGCGGCAAGGACAGCTCGGTGGCGGCGGCTCTCTGCGTGGAGGCTTTAGGGCGCGAGCGGGTATTCGGAGTCCTTCTGCCAAACGGCGAGCAGGCCGATATCGACGCTTCAAAAGCCTTGGTAGCCCACCTTGGAATCAGACATGCGATTATAAACATAAAGGACGGCTTTGACGGGATCATGAAGGCTTTGTCGGAAAATCTGGACGTGGAAATTTCAAAGCAGACCAGGACAAACCTTCCTGCAAGGCTTAGAATGGCGGCAACCTACGCCGTAGCTCAGTCCATGAACGGAAGGGTGGTGAACACCTGCAACCTTTCCGAGGACTGGGTGGGATATTCCACCAGGTACGGCGACGCCGCAGGAGACTTCAGTCCTCTGTCCCACCTGACGGTTCAGGAAGTCAGGGCTGTGGGAACTGTTTTGGGCCTTCCCGATTTTCTCGTGCACAAGACGCCTATAGACGGGCTTTCGGGCCTCACCGACGAGGAAAACCTGGGATTCACCTATGAAGTTCTCGACAGGTACATAAGGACGGGAGTGTGCGAGGAACCCGAAATTAAAGAGAAAATAGACAACAAGAGAAAGTGGAATAAATTCAAGCTTCAGCTTATGCCGGCCTTCGAGTACGACGGACCGGTGCTGGCCAGCGACGAGGAGGAATAGGGAAATGGGACTTTCGATAGATTCCAGAAAAGTAAAAGAAGGGGATGCGTTTTTCTGCATAATCGGAAATGAAACCGACGGTCATCTCTTCATAGACAGCGCCATAGATAACGGGGCAAAGGCGATAATACACAGCAGGGAGATTCCCGAAGACAAGAAGCGCCCCGGAGTAGCGTATTACAAGGTGGACGATACGGTGGCGGCTCTTAACGAAGCGTGTAAGGTCTACTTTGACCACGTTTCCGAAAAGCTCACCATCTTCGGCGTTACGGGAACCAACGGAAAATCCACCATCACGGAGATTATAAAGCAGATATATAACCGGGTCGCACCGTGCGGCTACATCGGCACCATCGCGACGGAGTTTAAGGATTTTCAGCTTGAAGGAGGCCTTACGACTCCCGACGCCATAAGCCTTCATGAATCCCTTAAGAAGATGTACGACATGGGCGCAAAGGCTGTGGCTCTGGAGGTCAGCTCCCAGGGACTTTCCATGGGAAGGACAGGCGCAGTGGATTTTGACTGCGCCATCTTCACCAACCTGACCCACGACCACCTGGACTACCACAAGACCATGGAGGAGTACTTCGAGGCGAAGAAGAAGCTGTTCAGAGGACTGAGGAAAGACGCTCTGGCCGTCCTCAACGCCGACAGCGACACCATGGAGCCTCTTAAGGCGTGCACAAAAGCAAGGTGCATCACCTACGGAATAGAAAACGACGCCGACTACAGGGCAATTAACGTGGTGTGCCACGCCCACGGAAGCGAGTTTGATCTGGTTCACGAAGGCAAAACCTGTCACTTCACCACCAATCTGGTAGCCGAGTACAACGTGTATAACCTATTGGCCGCCATCGCAGCCCTTCACTCATTCGGTGTGTCCATGGACATTATCATGGAGGAGTCGAAGCGGATAAAGCAGGTTCCGGGCCGGGCTGAGATAATCGACGAGGGCCAGCCCTTCACCGTAATAGTTGATTACGCCCACACCCCTGACGGATATGAGAAGATACTGGGCTACGTCCACGGATTTCTCGCAGGAAACGGCAGGCTCATATCCGTGTTCGGAGCGTCCGGAAAGAGGGATGAGAGCAAGCGCCGGGATCTGGGTGCTGTCGCTGACAAATACAGCGATATTATCATTCTGACCGAAGAGAATAACCGGGACTCGGACCCTAAGAACATCACCGATCAGATAAGGCCGGGCATTTCTCCTGACACACCGGTTCGCTTTCTGCCAAAACGTGCAGACGCCATAGAGGAAGCCCTCCGGGAAGCAAAGCCCGGCGACTGCGTCGCTCTCCTTGGCAAGGGAGACGAGCCCTACCTCTACATCGGAGCCGGCAAGGTAAAATGGCCCGGCGACAACAACGTGGCCAGAGAAGCGCTTCATCGGATGGGCTACGAAAAACAGTAGACATACAGTGAAATTTTCAGTATAATCAAGGCACAGAGCTTTAACTACAGGCGAGCAGGTAAGACTATGGGAAATCTTGAAATTTACCTTGACAAAGGGCGAAAAGAGTCCATAATCAGCCAGCCAGACAGACAGACAGACAGACAGCAGCATAAGTCTGTCCTTTTTCCCTGCGCACAATTTTATAACGCCAGATCAAGGGGCGCGCTGCGTCCACGGTTTTCCCGTGGGTGCGGTGCGCCCTTTTGCGTTTTTGGGAGAGGGGGTTAAGGCATGGGAAAGGTTAATCGCTATGAATTTGAGGGAGAAGTGATCGAAGTCCCCGTATATTGGGACGACCATCTCCAAAGAGAGGTGGAGGACTACGAGGACTACTGCAAACAGCCCGGTCATACCCCGTCGGGCCGCCCCATTCTTTTAACCATTGAGGACGCCTGCCCCCGGGCCGAGATGGTGGACGACGACCCGGCCAGTATCGACTGCGGCTCCTGCCGTCACTACCACCAATTTCCCGGCTCTCTGCTGGGGGTATGCGATCACGAGAAGCGGAGAAAGAAGAAACGGCGCTCCCCCAGGAGCGGCCTGACTCCAGCGAACAAGGAGGAAACACTATGCGAAAACGACTGACAGCGGCGCTTTTGTGCCTGTGCCTGCTGTTTACGCTGCTCCCGGCCACGGCCTTTGCCGAGGGGGAGGCAGACAGCGGCACCAGCCCAAAGCGCCCTATGCGAACACCACCCGCAGCACGATGAAAGCTGCGGCTATACCGAGGGAACGGCGGGAACGCCATGCACCTTTGTCTGTAAAGTCTGCAATGCACAGGACAGCGGGAACGCTGAGGATTCGTCCGACGCACAGCCGGAAGAATGTACCTGTGAAACCCTCTGCACTGAGGAAGAAGTCAATGCGGATTGTCCGGTCTGCTCTGCGGAGGGTGCCGAACTGGATAAGGCTTGCATTGGCGCTGCCCCGATGTTAGCGGCTGCCGCGCCTCTGTCCAGTGAACACTCCGGCCATGATGGATGGAAAACACTTTCAGAAACGATAAATGAGATTGGATTACCATCTGGCAATTATGTCCTTACCGGCGATGTGACCTTGGGGGAAGATCTGACGCGCAATGAGAGTGTAACAATATGTTTGAATGGGCACGAGATTGATGGAAACACGAATTGGCTGAGAAATGTAACCATCTGCGACTGTAAAGGCAATGGAAATATGTATAATTGTACACGTATGTACAATATCTCTCTATCAAATGTGAAATTGCGCGACTGCGAGATAACAGGATCAGCAACGATAGACGGAAATACCACGATTTATGCCGGATGCACGATCGAAGCTGGTGCCGATGAAAGTATCACTATCAATTCGAATACTACTATCACATCGGGGGTTAAAATCGTGGTGGATGGATCCGGCATCCTTTCTCTCAATGGAGCCAATGTCCAAAGTGTAATCGATATGAAAAATGGCACCTGCAATATCATCGGCGGTACCATCTACAGCTCCATTGTGGTGAAAGGGGGAACCTGTAACATCACCGGCGGTACTATTTCCAGCTCCATCGAGGTAAGTGAGGGAACCTGTAACATCACCGGTGGTACCATAAATGTCTATGATTATACCTCGTCCGGAGAAATCACCGGTGCTGTGGTGGTGAAAGGCGGCAGCTGCAATATCGGCGGCGACGCCCAGATTACCGGGCGTATAGATAACGGCGGCGCAGTCAGCGTGCTCGGCGGAAATTGTACCATCAGTGGGAGCAACATCTACGATAACAATACCAAATACGGCGGTGTGTATGTCGAGAACGGCACCTGTACCATCGAGGAAGACGCAAGTATCACTAGCAACCAGGCTTTCGACCAGGGCGGCGGAGTGTATGTAGCCGGAGGTGTGTGTGATATTTACGGCACCATTGGCTCAAACTACACCGCACACAATCATGAGGGCGATGGCGGCGGTGTGTATGTAGCCGGAGGCGAATGTAATATTTATGGTAAGATTTACAACAATACGGCAAAAAGAGACGGCGGCGGTGTCTATGTGGCGGACGGCAACTGTAACATTGCCGCCACCTCGATCAACTATAATGAAGCAGCCGGAAATGGTGGCGGTATCTATGTAGCCGGAGGCGAATGCAGGATTGCCACCCAGACAATCGGCTTAAATGAAGCAGCCGGAAACGGTGGCGGTGTGTATGTAGCATCCGGAGCAAAAGTAACCGTAAACAATACCAGCGCCGGACTCCCTCAAATTAAACATAATACAGCAGCCGGAAACGGCGGCGGGGTATATCTTTGTGAAGGCGCCGAATGGCTGAATCTCTGTGATGTCACGTACAATACTGCCCAATATGGCGGCGGCATATATAGTGAGGGAGATTGCAAGCTGACGATCAGGAACGGCTCCGTTGAAGGGAACACTGCGACCATAGAGGGCGGCGGCCTTTACCTGAACGATTCGCAAGCAAAACCTTGTATTGTTGAAATCACGAATTGGACGATCAAAGAAAATAAGGACAATTCCTCTCAACCCAATAATATGGTCAGTCTTAACAGCCAAATAACCTATGAACAAGGATTGTCCACCCAGGATACACTGCCATATGAGGAACCGGGCAGTATTATTCTGAAAAATTCTGCTTCCTTTACCATTATGAGCGGTAAATACAAAGCAAGTGAAATCAGCTCCTGTTTTACCCGCCAGAGTGACAATAAAATCCTGATTGCCGGCGGATATTATGATGCCGATCCGTCAAAGGAACCGACGCTCACCGTTGTGGACGGCGTCAAAGCAATAGAGCTTGACGGAGATATTGGCTACAATCAGTTTATCCTGTTAAAGATGGAATGATGTCGGGAACATCAAACAATCCTGTCTACAATGGAGCACCCATAGAACAAGACAGCGGCTTTAGTCTTATTGGAGCAACCGATATACAAAAATTTTATTATTGGCATAAGTCGCAGGGCGCAGAGGACAGCTCCTATGTTGCAGGTCTGCCTTCTGATGCCGGTGATTATACCATTAAGGTCGGAGGACTTCATTTACGCACGATTGGAGCCTATACGGTGCCGACCGGCATTACCGCACAGGTGGGAAAACCTCTTTCCACAGTGACTCTGCCGGAAGGCTGGGCATGGAAAGACGGAAGCACCATTCCGCAGACCGAAGGAACACAAACCTATCCTGCAATCCTCACACCGGATGACACAGCCAACTACAACACCGTGGAAACGGGCATTTCCGTTGAGGTAGTAAAAGAACCTGTTGTTCAGGAATATGCAATAACCTTTGACGCAAACGGTGGTAGCGTAAGCCCATCCAGCGCCCAAACCAAAAACGGGAAGTTGGAAAGCCTGCCTACCCCGACACGCGGCGGCTATGACTTCCTTGGCTGGTACACGGAAGAAACTGGTGGAGAGAAAGTAACGACTGACACATTTTTTACGGAGAACTCCACCATCTACGCCCATTGGCAGAACATTCCTGTTATCGGCGTGAAACTGGACAAGACAAGCCTGACCATGCAGGAAACCGGCAGCGACACCCTGACAGCCACGGTGGAGCCGGATAATGCTACCAATAAAAATGTGAACTGGGAAAGCAGCGACACCAGCATTGCTACGGTAGATGCAAGCGGGAAAGTAACCGCCATAAGCGCCGGCACTGCCGCCATCACCGCCACCGCAGATGGAAAATCTGCCACCTGTACAGTAACTGTAACCGCAAAACCTTCTCCGGACAGACCGGTCATAACTAAGCCATCCTCTTCCAGAATCTCAGGTGCTGACCGCTTCGAAACGGCTATGGAAACAGCGGATCAGCTGAAGAAGGAACTGGGCGTTACTGAGTTCAGCGCCATAGTGGTAGCCTGCAGCGACGATTTTGCCGATGCTCTCTCAGCTTCAGCCTTTGCTCATGAAAACGAAGCTCCCGTCCTCATAGTAAACGAAAATAACGAGGAGCGGGTGAAAACATACATCGAGCAGAACCTTGCCAAAGACGGCACAGTCTACATAATGGGAGGAAGTGCGGCGGTAACCGGAGGATTTGAGGACAGCCTGTCTGACTTCGATACTGTACGTTTTGCGGGAGACGACAGGTATGAAACCAACCTGAACACCCTGAAAGAGCTGAATCTTACAGGAAAGGAAGATATCATCATAGCATCGGGAAAGGATTTTTCCGACGCGCTTTCGGCATCATCTACGGGATGTCCGATCATGATAGTGGGAGAAAGACTGACAGAGCCGCAGATTGCATTTCTGAAAACCCTTGGCGGAGATGATACTTACTACATAGCAGGAGGAACTGCCGCGGTAAGTAAAGAAGTGGAAGAACAGCTCCGTGCACTTAACGCCGGAAGTGTTAAGAGACTGGCAGGAGAGGACCGCTATGAGACCAGTATGCTGATAGCGGAGACCTTCTACGGAAGAACCGGATCGGTATACATAGCATCGGGAGAAGATTTTCCAGACGGGCTTACGGGCGGAGTCCTTGCAGGTCTGACGGGAGACGGTAAAGGAGCGCCGCTGATACTGGTAAACAGAAACAATACGGAGAGGGCGGCAGAATACATAGACGATGTGAACCCTCGGTCAGTAAAGGCCATAGGAGGGAAGGCCGCTGTACCTGATGATGTGCTTAAAGCCGTAATATAATCATAAACCAATTCGAGCGGAGGAGAAATCTTCCGCTCTTTCGCGTGGTGCGGGCCGGCAGCAGAGCGGATGGTTCCCATCTCGGTGCTCGGCTGTGACCCCCCTCGGTACTCGAATTTCATACAAAATTGAAAAATCACGAGTACGAAAAGACTCGGAATCCGTGGCTGCAACATGAAATAGTACCACCTGCAAAGCTTAAATCGGGTTCCGCGTGATACTGACAGAAGCAAATGCATTGAAATAGTAGCACTTTCGTACTCGCCAAATCAAAAATCAGTTATGAATCCGAGCATCAGCCAAATCAAGGCAGGCGGTTTACAAACCGATGAAGTACGTGGTACAATTCACTTAAGCACAGGGAAAGGAGGACGCTGATGGCATATTCAAACCGGATTGCAGGCACGCTGGAAAAGATAATAGAAGAAGTGAACGCCGAAATGCCGAACATTGTCGATCGGATGATTTTGTACGGCTCGTATGCGCGCGGAGATTATACCCGGGAATCGGATATTGATATAATGCTGCTGATGAACTGCGGAAACGCTGAAGTAAAATCATATCAGGACGTTGCGTGCAGAATCGCAAGCCGTATCGGTTTAGAAGATGACATAGAAGTATCTCTCACTATGCAGGATAAAAAGACGTTTGAGGAGAGACTTCCTATTCTGCCGTTTTATCGGAATGTGGCAAGAGAGGGCGTGACGATATATGAATCTTAACGATGAATTAAAGGCCCTGGCACGTTACCGCTTATATACGTAATAATGATGTTTTTAGAGAGTAAAAGTGTAGAAATCAGCAAATAGCTTTTTACCTGAGAAATAATTACATATGCTATAAATCAACTTGAGAGCTGAGGAGGAATCTTACGCTCTATTATATTGCAGTTATGTAAAACGCCTTTAAAACGGGGCTCAGGCCTTAACAAAGTTAAGGCTTGAGGGATAGTCTGAGGTGCTTTTACTTAACCGGAACGAAAATTAGAAGTGAAAAGCGGGTTGCGGACGTGAACATGAAGCTGATATTGCCAATTACTGGGAATTTGATGCTCTATAATAGCCGCGAGTAGCCTGAAATACGTGCTGCAAGGGCGTCAGTTCAGGTTTTCGGCACTTAGAAGTACGTTTTACCTTAACTTTGTTAAGGTCAGAGTGCTGAAATACGGTGTATTTACTTAACTTGCACATTGAGCGGGTAGTGAGTTAGGCAAAATAGCACAGGTTGCATATTTTGATGTATTTGACCTGTAGGTAGCGATACAGCAAAAACGTCAAGGCGAAATTTGACCTTGCACGGGTACCAAAGGCGAAAGGTCAAGGGAATCGGCGCGTGACATGCTGAAAGCCTTGACATTTTTGCGGTGCAGCAGGTGTTTTGTAGAAAATCGCCTTGAGCTGGTCGCCTGATTTTGGTGTTTTGGTCAAACCTGCTCGTCACTAGCCTGCTCGTCACTAGCCTGCTCGTCAATAACCTGCCCCTTCACCACACCCGCCCCCAACTGTACCTGTTTAAAAAATCGAAAATGTATATTTTAAAGATGACAAATCGGGGCTAAAATCTGACTTGACGACTTTGACGGCTTTGACGGCTTTGATGGCTCTGATGACTTTGAAGAGTTTGATGACTTTACCGGTTTTAAAGATTTTACATTCCGGAGGCGAGACGATGAAGAACAAGACTTTGGACCTGACTTATACGGCGCTCTTTGCTGCGCTAATCTTTGTGGCGACGTACCTGATAAAGATTCCGAACCCGGCGACGGGCGGGTACAGCCACCTGGGGGACTGCATGATTTTCCTGGCTGTGGTGCTGCTGGGGCGGCGGGACGGAAGCGTTGCCGCGGCTATAGGCGGAGGGCTTTCGGATATGCTGTCGGGAGCTACTGCCTGGGTTCTGCCGACTCTTGTTATAAAGTACGTTATGGCGATGATAATGGGAACCATCGTTATGAAGAACCCTGAAGGAAGAAAGCGGGAGCTGGTAGGCGCCACGGTCGGAGGAGTGTTTCAGATTGCAGCGTATACGCTGGTAAAGGTGGTTCTGGTGGGAGCGGGACCTGCGGTTCTTTCCATTCCTAATGTGACTATACAGACGGCTGTCGGGGTGGTGCTGTTTGCCGTACTTGCCCGTGTAATTGTGAAAAGGAGATGACAAATAATGAAGAAAATAGACGCTCATGCACACATAGGTTATATCGGAGGCTGGGCCGATGTGGGAATCGACGAGGCCGGGCTCATTAAGCAGATGGACGATTTTGAAATAGAAAAGACGGCGCTGTGCTGCGAGGATAACGACGTTACCCTTAAGGCCATGACGGACAATCCGGGTAGGATAATAGGATGCATCTATGTGAACCCCCTGAATCAGAGAACCGTGGATTTCATGGAAGACTATACGTCAAAGGGGTTTAAGGCCGTAAAACTGAATCCTCTGAGGCACGCCTACTGCGCCGATGGTGAAGTGGTGAATCCGGTCATGGAAAAAGCGCGGAAGCTGGGAATTCCGGTGTGCATTCACAGCGGACATCCGCCTTACTCTCTGCCGTGGCAGATAGGGCTGCTGGCGGAAAGGTTTCCTGATGTAAAGGTGATGATGATTCACATGGGACACGGCCACGGGGTGTACATAGATGCAGCCCTTAAGATGGCGAGAAAGTATTCCAACATATACCTTGAAATGTCCGGAATGCCCATGCCGTCAAAGATCCTAGAGGCCTACGAAACGGTGGGAAAAAACCGCATAATGTTCGGCACGGATACGCCTTTTCATCATCCAAGCGTGGAGCTTCAGAAGGTGCTGGTAAGCGGCGCGGACAAAGGGGGCATTGAACGCATACTTTACGAAAATGCAAAGGAGTTTTTTGCCCTGGACGGAAAATAGACTCCGGAATCAAACCCGCAAACAGCACGCAGACGACCGTAAACAACCCGTAGACGCTGTAAAAACACTGTAAAAAAACAGATGCAAAACCCTCGCCACTGTGATAAAATGTACCATATAATGTATAAAACGAGGAGGCAAGACATGCTGCAGTTCGAAACGGGTCAGGATAATTCAGCGGTAATCAAGGTTGTAGGCGTCGGCGGCGGCGGCTGCAATGCTGTTAACAGAATGATAGAGGCGGGACTGAAAGGCGTTCAGTTCATCGCCATGAATACGGATAAACAGGCACTGGGAAAGTGCAATGCGGAGACTAAGATTCAGATAGGAGAAAAGCTCACCAGAGGTCTTGGCGCAGGCGGAAATCCTGAGGTAGGACAGCGCTCGGCGGAGGAGACCATAGACGAGATTAAGGGAATCCTCGATGGAGCAGATATGGTGTTCATCACCGCAGGTATGGGAGGCGGAACCGGAACGGGAGCTGCCCCTATAATCGCAAAGGCTTCCAAGGACATGGGAATCCTTACGGTGGGAGTAGTTACTAAGCCGTTCTTCTTTGAGGGAAAGAAGAGAATGACCCAGGCTGAGCTCGGAATCAAGTTCCTTAAGAAATACGTAGATTCACTGGTAATCGTGCCTAACGATAAACTTTTGCAGAATTCTGAGAAGAATACTACCATGCTTCAGGCCTTTGCAATGGCAGACGACGTTCTGAGACAGGGTGTTCAGGGTATATCGGATCTCATCTGCGATTCCGCTATAATCAATGTGGACTTTGCAGACGTGAAGTCGGTAATGACCAATAGAGGAATAGCTCACATGGGCGTGGGCAGAGGTTCCGGAGACGACAGGGCGAAGGAAGCTGTTAAGACGGCTATCGAAAGCCCGCTTCTGGAGACCACCATTGACGGCGCGAAAGCCATACTCCTATACGTTTCCGGCGGATACGACCTGGGAATGCTGGAAGTACAGGAAGTTGCCAGCATGGTAGAGGAAAAGGCCGACAAAGACTGCATACTCATCTTCGGTGCTGCCGTAAATGAGGAAATGAAGGATGAAATTGCAATAACTGTAATAGCTACAGGCTTTGGCGGCGGCCTCGACGAAGGAATTGAAGGCCTGGGCCTTAACAAAAACAGAAAGGTTTCCGAGCCGGAAGAGATAGTTACAGAGAACGGGCTTACCGGAAGAGCCGTAACCCTGAGCGACATATTCGGAGAAGCCGGAAACGAGGACGAAGAGGATTCCCGTTTCGGGATCCCCCAGTTCCTGAATAAATAGTTTTTAACGCTTTTGGAAAGCCGGTAAATATATGCCGGCTTTTTGGCGATTATAGCGGTAAGGTTTTACAGCCGGCTTTTCCGGCATCGGAGGCAGGCATGGACAATGTCATCAGATCCCAGGATAACATCAGATATAAAGGCTGGCAGAGGCTGCTGAAGAAGAAGTACAGGGACAGGGAGAGACGGTGCCTCATCGAAGGCGATAATCTCATAGAGGAAGCCAGTAAAAACGGTGTGAAAATCCTCAGCGTGATTGTAAAAGAAGGCGCCGATGTAAGGGAGAGAAGCCGCAGCGCGCTGGAAGGGGAAGACGCTTTCGTCACCGTGCTTTCGGAAAAGCTGTTTTCAGGACTTTCTCAGACGGAATCCAGCCAGGGGGTAATGGCGGAAATAGAAATTCCCGATTTTACAGCAAAGGATATGGCATCCGGAAGGGGCGGAAGCGGAAACGTTATAGTTCTCGACAGGCTTCAGGATCCGGGAAACCTTGGAACTGTAATCAGGACGGCAGACGCGGCAGGCTTTGACGGAATAATATGCCTTAAGGGAACGGCGGAGGTCTGGTCGCCTAAGGTTATGAGAAGCGCGGCGGGATCCGTGTTCAGGGTGCCGTCGATATACGCCGAAAATCCAAAAGAGCTTTTTGATATTCTCGCAAGGACGGGCAAGAAGCTGGCCGTTACAGCCTTTGACGACGCTGTAAGCCTTTGGGATGCGCCTATAGAAAGAAACACAGCCATAGTAATAGGAAACGAGGCCGCAGGCGTCAGCGACGAGCTTATGGACGCAGCGGACCTTAAGATAAAAATTCCCATGTACGGGGAAATAGAATCCCTCAACGCCGCAGTGGCAGCGGGGATTATCATGTACGAATCAGTAAGAAAAAATACAGGAGAGGATCGAGAAAATGCAGGAAAGACTGAATGAAATGCTTGAAGAAGCGAAAAGGCTCATAGGTGAAGCCGGTTCGATTTCCGAAATCGAGGAGCTGAGGGTAAAGTACCTGGGTAAGAAAGGTCAGGTTACGGAAGTTCTCAAGTCCATGGGCAAGCTGCCGCCGGAGGAAAAGAAGGAGCTTGGAAAGAGCGCCAACATGGTAAAGGGCAAAATCGACAGCCTCATTACCGAAAAGACGGCAGAGCTGAGAGAGAAGGAAAAGAACGAGCGCCTTGCGGCAGAGAAAATCGACGTAACCGAGCCGGGAAAAGAGATAAAGTTCGGAGTCAAGCACCCTATAACCCAGATAATAGACGAGGTTGTGGAAATCTTCAAGTCCATGGGATACTCCGTTTACGAAGGCCCGGACGTAGATACAGTCTTTAACACATTTGACGGCCTGAATTCGCCGCCGACCCACCCGTCCAGAGATATGACGGACACCTTCTACGTGACTAAGGACATCGTTTTAAGACCGCACACTTCGTCGGCGGAAATAAGAGCGGAAAAGGAGCTTCCTGTTCCGTATAAGATAGTAATTCCGGGAAGAACGTACAGGTGCGATACTCCTGACGCCACCCATTCCCACACTTTCCATCAGATAGAGATGATGGTAATAGGCGAAAACATCACCATGGCAGACCTTAAGGGATCCCTTGACCACATGGCGAAGAAGCTGTTCGGACCTGAGACCAGAACAAAGTTCCGACCTCATCACTTCCCGTTCACCGAGCCGAGCGCCGAGATGGACGTATCCTGTTTCAAGTGCGGCGGCAAAGGCTGCAACGTATGCAAGGGAAGCGGATGGATAGAAATCCTGGGCTGCGGCATGACCCACCCTCACGTACACAAAGCAGGCGGCATCGACACCGAAAAGTACACGGGATTTGCCGTAGGAATGGGCGTAGAGAGAATAGCCATGCTGAAGTACGGCATCGACGACATCAGGCTTCTCTACGAAAACGACATGAGATTTATCGAGCAGTTCAAATAGAGAAATAAGGAGTAACACGCGAAATGATAGTTTCATATAACTGGTTAAAGGATTACGTTAACATAGACGCTCCCGTAAAGGAGTTCTGCGATAAGATGATTATGTCCGGCTCCAACCTTGAAACATGCAAGGCCATGGGAGAGGGAATAGAAAACGTCAAAATCGGCAGAATCGAAAAGATAGAAAAGCACCCCAATGCCGACAAGCTGGTAGTGTGCAAAGTGGACATGGGAGGCGGCGAAAGCCTTCAGATAGTAACCAGCGCTCCTAACGTTTTTGAAGGAGCATTCGTTCCTGTGGCAGTAGACGGAGCGGTAGTTCCGGGACCTCTTCACGGCCAGCCTAAGGTGGAAGGCGGAGTGAAGATTTCAAAGGGCGAGATGAGAGGAGTCCTCTCCGAAGGCATGATGTGCGGCCCTCAGGAGCTGGGCCTTTCCGACAAGGTAGCCCCTATAAACTCAAAGGACGGAATCTGGCTTCTGGAAGGAGACTGGAGCGAACATCTGGGTGAGAACGTGGACAAGGCTCTCGGACTTCACGACTACGCCGTAGACTTTGAGATAACTCCTAACAGGCCTGACTGTCTTTCCATGCTGGGAATGGCAAGGGAAGCTGCGGCAACCTTCGGAACGAAGATGATCTACCCTGATACGACCTGTGAGAAAACCATAGACGAAAAGGCCTCCGACTACATAAAGGTAGACGTGAACTCTGACCTGTGCAAACGATACACCGCCAGAGTAATTAAGAACGTAAAGATAGAGCAGTCTCCGTGGTGGCTCCAGAAGAGGCTCATAGCGGCAGGCATGAGACCTATAAACAACATTGTAGACATAACCAATTTTGTAATGCTTGAGTACGGCCAGCCCCTGCACGCATTTGACATAAGGAGCCTTGCCGGAGCTCACATCATAGTAGACACCGCAAAGGACGGAGACAGGTTCACCACCCTTGACGGCACCGAAAGAGAGCTTACCTCCGATATGCTCATGGTAAACGACGCGGAAAAGCCTGTAGCCGTTGCCGGCGTAATGGGCGGACTGAACTCTGAAATCGAAGACGACACCACTACGGTAGTAATAGAATCTGCAACCTTTGTGGCTGACAGCGTCAGAAAGACCTCCAAAAAGCTGGGACTTCGCACCGAGGCTTCCGGAAGATATGAGAAGGGAATAGATCCTAACCTCTGCGAAAAGGCTGCCGACAGAGTGTGCAAGCTGGTGGAGATGCTGGGCTGCGGAGACGTTCTCACAGGATCCGTCGACGTATATAAGAACCCCGAAACAGCCCCTACGGTAACTGCCAGAGTGAGCAGGATAAACAGAGTTCTGGGAATAGATCTTGGAAGAGACGAGATGGTGAAGATCTTAGAGGGCCTTGAGATGAAGGTGGAAGGAGAAGGCGACGAGCTTATCGTTACACCGCCGTCAGTAAGACAGGATCTCATAGAAGAGGTAGACTACGTGGAGGAAATCGCCCGCATGTACGGATATGACAACCTTCCTATGACCCTTCCTGATCTTCAGACAAAGGCTGAATTCTCGAAGAGCTGGCTTCTCCGCGATTTTGTGAGAGAAACCCTTTGCGCCATGGGAGCAAACGAGATTCAGACATTCTCGTTTATGAACAACAAGACCCTCGACGCAGCAGGAATTGCAGAGGATTCATGGGAGAGAGCCATGGTCGAGCTCATAAATCCTATGGGCGAGGATACGGCTTCCATGAGAACCATACTCACTCCGGGAATGCTGGAAGTTCTGGGAAGAAACTATTCCAGAAACGTAGAGGCTGTAAGGGCTTACGAAATCGGAACCGTGTTCATGAAGAACATGGTAGACGAAAACCAGCTGCCTCACGAGTCCCTCGACCTCTGTATTGGACTTTACGGCCAGGGAGAGGACTTCTTCACCCTTAAGGGAATGATAGAGGCCCTTCTGGACCGCATAGGAATAGAGGGAGTTATCTATACTCCTGAAAGCGAGTACGGCGTATACCATCCGGGCAGATGCGCAAGGATTTCCGTAAAGACGGAGGCAGGCGAGGAGATAGAGCTTGGAATCATGGGTGAAGTTCACCCTGACGTTGCGGAAAACTTTGCTATAGGAACGAGAGCTTACTGCGCAGAGCTGTTCTTTAACGTCCTGGTAGAACTTTCAGGCCGCGAGATTCAGTACCATCAGCCGCCTAAGTATCCTTCCATAGTAAGAGACATCGCTCTCGTAGTTGACGAGGACGTTACGGTCGGACAGATGGAAGACGTTATACACGAGGCTGCGGACGAGCTTTTAAGAGACGTTAAACTCTTTGATATATACAGAGGAGCTCAGGTGGGAGAAGGAAAGAAGAGCGTTGCCTTCAGCCTTACCTACAGACACGACGACAGAACCCTTACCGATGAAGAAGCTGACAGAGAGCACGCTCTCATAGCTGAAGCCTTAAGGGACAAAGTCGGAGCGAAGATCAGAGATAACTAAAAATTTTCAGCAGGAGAAAGCTATGAGCAAAGTGACGGTAAAGATTTACGGACAGGAATACACCATTTCCGGAGAGAAGAGCGAGGAAGCCATCAGGGAGATAGCCTCTCACGTAGACGGTGAGATGCGCTCCATAGGACGGTTTTTAAGCGATACGTCATCGGGAAGTCTTGCCGTGCTTACGGCGGTAAATATAGCCGAGGAGTGCTACGGTCTCAGAGAGGAGATGGAAGCGCTCAAGGCTGAAAATGAAAAGCTGTCCGAAACGGTGAAGTACTACGTGAACATGTGGGAGGAGGCGAAGAAGACCTCCAAGCAGAACCGTGACAGCATAAACGACATGAAGTCGAAGAGAAAGGAATACGAGGAGCAGATAAAGGAGCTTAAGAGCAAATGCGACGAGTACGAGAGCACTTTCTTCGAACTTCAGATGGAGAACATCCAGCTTAAGAGCGAGCTGGAAAAGTATAAGAGAAAAGTCGAGTAGGGGCAGGCGTCTTATGCGCCCCTGCCTGAGGCTTTTGCGAAGAAGAAGTGAGGATTATGAATAAGAAAGCCCTGAGGGTTTTAGAATACGACAAAATACTGGAGCTTTTGAAGGCGGAGGCAGGCTCTGAGATGACGCGGGAGCTCATATCCAGGCTTACTCCCTATGACGATATCCGCACTATAAGAGAAGAACTAAGGTCAACTACAGAAGCGGTTGACCTTATTGTGCGTAAAGGACCTCTGCCTACGGGAGGCCTCCACGACATAGTAAAGGAAGTGCAGTATGCGAAGAAGGGCGGGGTTTTAAACCTGAAACAGCTTCTCACCGTCGCCTACGATATCGGCATCGCATCCCGGGTGGTGACGTTTATGAAGGGAAGCGAGGTTCCGGAAGTTCCCCTGATTTCAGCCATGACAGACGTCATAGTCGCCATGCCGAATCTGGAGGCGGAGATAGAAAGGTGCATACTGAACGAAGACGAGCTTCGGGATAACGCATCCCCCGAGCTTTCCAGGATAAGAAGAGCCATAACCAGGCAGAACGAAGCCATAAGATCAAAGCTTGACAGGATGGTAAACGATTCTGCCAACAGAACTTATTTACAGGACTCCATAGTCACCGTAAGAGACGGTCGCTTCGTTATCCCTGTCAAGCAGGAGCACAGAGCCCACTTTCCGGGAATCGTCCACGACCAGTCAAAGGCGGGAGCAACCCTTTTCATAGAGCCTCAGGCTGTGGTGGAGTTAAACAACGGACTAAGGGAGCTGGAGCTTGCAGAGGAAGCTGAAATTGCAAGGATTCTTGCCGAGCTTTCCTCAAGGGTGGCAGAGCACAGCGACCACATCAGAAACAATCAGGAGCTTCTCCTTCGCCTTGACTTCATCATGGCAAAGGGAAAGCTTTCCAGGAAGATGGACGGGGAGGAACCAGCCATCAGCGAGGATATGTCCCTCGTCATCAGAAAGGGAAGACACCCTCTCATAGATGAAAAGAAAGTCGTTCCAATAGATATACGCATAGGAAGCGACTTCAGAACTCTCGTCGTAACGGGGCCAAACACGGGCGGAAAGACCGTCAGCCTTAAGACTACGGGGCTTCTGTCTCTCATGGCCATGAGCGGCCTTCATATTCCCGCAAGAGAAGGAAGCACCATACCGGTCTACGGAGAGATTTTTGCGGACATCGGAGACGAGCAGAGCATAGAGCAGAGCCTTTCGACCTTTTCGTCCCACATGAGAAATATAGTGGAAATAGTGGACGGAGCAGCCTTTGATACCCTGGTGCTGGTGGATGAGCTGGGAGCGGGAACTGACCCTACGGAGGGAGCGGCCCTTGCAATAGCCATTTTGTCAAAGCTCTACAGAAACGGCGCTTCGACTATAGCTACCACCCACTACAACGAGCTGAAGAAGTACGCCCTCTCCACTGAAGGCGTTCAGAACGCCTCCATGGAATTCGACGTGGAAACCTTAAGCCCTACCTATAAGCTTCTCATAGGAGTTGCGGGAAGGTCCAACGCCTTTGAGATTTCAAGAAAGCTGGGACTTCCGTCTGACATCATAGACGAGGCCGGAAGGCTCATAGAGCGGGGCGATATGGAGTTTGAAGACGTGCTTTCCGCCATAGAAGAGGACAGAAAGCAGGCCGAGCGGGACAGAGACGAGGCCGCTGCCATCATAGAGGCGGCAAGGCGGGAAAAGGCGGACATAGACGCCAAAGTGGCAACCCTTAAGGAAAAGAGGGAAAAGATAATAGAGGACGCCAGAGCCGAAGCAAGAGACCTGATAAGAGAGGCCAGGGAGACGGCTTCCGACGTGGCTAAGACACTTAAGGAGCTGGAACACGTTCCCGATAAGTACGAGAGAAGAAGGAAGCTTTCCGAAAGCCGCGCAAGGCTTCGGGAAGAAGAAGACAAGTACGCCTCCGGCATAGTAAGGAGGATCAATGCCGAGCCCGTAACAGCCGATAAGCTTAAGACCGGCGACAGGGTGAAGATACTCACTCTGAACCAGAACGGCGAGGTTCTGACTCTGCCCGATTCCAAAGGAGATCTTACGGTCAGCATAGGCATGATGAAGCTTTCCGTAAACCTTAAGGACATCGCCCTCATAAACGACGGGACCCAGAAGAAGCAGCAGGAGAAGAAGGCGAAATACGGCGGGCTTTACAAGTCCAAGGCAATGAGCGTATCGCCGTCCATAAACGTTCAGGGAAAGAACCTCGAGGACGCGCTCATGGACGTTGAAAAGTACATCGACGACGTGTATATGGCAGGTCTAGAGAAGGTGACCATAATTCACGGAAGAGGCGAAGGAATCCTTAAGAACGGAATCAGAGATATGCTACGCCATAATAAGTCCGTGAAATCCTTTAAACCGGGAGCGTATAACGAAGGCGGCGAAGGGGTTACCATCGTCACCATGAGGAGGAGTTAAAATGTATCTTGTGAGCAGGTGCCTTACGGGCGCGAACTGCAAATACGACGGAGGAAACAACCGGAACGGACAGGTTATTGAGTTTTGTAAAAACCATAAGGTGTGCACCGTTTGTCCCGAGGGAGATTCGGGACTTCCCTGCCCCAGGCCTCCGGCAGAGTTTGAGCCGGGAGGAACGGGAAGGATAGTCGATAAAGAGGGAAAAGACGTTACTGAGGAGTTCCTCCGGGGCTCGCGCATAGCCCTTGAGAAGGCGCTAAAGGCGGCAGAGGATGCAGGTGAAGAAATAGAAGGCGCAATTCTTAAGGCGAAGAGTCCTTCCTGCGGCAGCAGGCTTATCTACGACGGAACCTTTACGGGAATTCTCACGGATGGAGACGGCTGCTTCACGAAGATGCTTAAAGAAATAGGTATAGATGTAATATCGGAAAAGGAGTTACAGGAAAATGATAAATTTTAACGAAGAAATAGCCAGGATAATAGCAGGTCAGGTGGAATCCCTTACGGAGGCCGAAATAGCCGACATCATCGAAATTCCTCAGGACAGTAAGATGGGCGACTACGCATTTCCGTGCTTCCGCCTCGCAAAGGTCCTCAGAAAGGCTCCTCCTCTCATCGCAAAGGACATAGCCTCCGCCATAGAAGGAAGCGACCTCTTTGACAAGGTGGAACCAGTAAATGCCTACGTCAACATGTTCATCGCAAAGGAAAAGCTCATAGAGAGCACAGTGTCCGAGATTCTTTCAAAGGGCGACGACTTCGGAAAGAGCGACGAAGGTCAGGGAAGGAAGGTCATAGTGGAGTTCTCTTCTCCTAACATCGCAAAGCCTTTCCACATCGGCCACATCAGAAGTACCGTAATCGGAAATTCCCTCTACAAGATTTTCGACGCCATGGGCTACGACGTGTTCAGAATCAACCACCTGGGAGACTACGGAACCCAGTTCGGAAAGATGATCTGTGCATACAGGCACTGGGGCAATGCGGAGGACGTAAAGAGGGAGCCAATAAAGACTCTCCTTTCCTACTACACCAAGTTCCACGTTGAGGTCGAGACCCATCCGGAGCTTGACGACGAAGCCCGCGAGATATTCGCAAAGCTGGAAAAGGGCGAAAAGGAAGAAGTGGAGCTGTGGCAGTGGTTCAGAGAGGAAAGCCTCAAGGAATTTACAAGAGTATACGACATGCTGGATATATCCTTCGATTCATATAACGGCGAAAGCTTCTACTCGGACAAGATGCCGAGATTTGTAAAGGAGCTTAAGGACAAGGGACTTCTCAAGGAGTCTCAGGGAGCTCAGGTAGTGGATCTGGAAAAATACGGCCTGGGTACTGCCCTTATAACAAAGTCTGACGGTTCCACCCTCTACATCACCCGTGACATTGCGGCAGCTGTGTACAGAAAGGAAACCTACGACTTCTATAAGAACATCTACGTCGTTGCTTCCCAGCAGAATCTCCACTTCCAGCAGTGGTTCAAGATTCTGGAGCTCATGGGCTACGACTGGGCGAAGGATTGCGTCCACGTTCCTTTCGGCCTGGTAAGCCTTGAGGAGGGAACCATGTCCACGAGACACGGAAGAGTGGTGTTCCTGGAGGACGTGTTAAACAAGGCCGTTGAAAAGACGAGAGAGATTATCGCTGAAAAGAATCAGAACACCGACCTTGACATCGATGAGGTCGCAAAGGAAGTTGGAATCGGAGCCGTAATATTCCAGGAGCTTTCCAACAACCGCATTAAGGACTACACCTTCAAATGGGACAAGGTTTTAAACTTTGACGGCGAGACGGGCCCTTACGTTCAGTACACCCACGCAAGATGCGCCAGCGTAATTAAAAAGGCGGGAGAGGATACGGTCAAGAAGGCGGAAGATACGAAAGCTCTCGACTACAGCTACCTCACATCCGAAAGCGCCTACGAGCTTACCAAGCTTCTCTACAGGTTCCCTGATGTAGTTAAAGATGCCTGCGAAAAGTACGAGCCTTCCATCGTGACGAGACACATAGTGGACATGGCTCAGGGCCTCAACAAGTTCTACCACGACGAGCACATTCTCACCGATAACGAAGAGGAAAAGGCTGCCAAGGTTGCCCTGGTAATGGCGACAAAGACTGCAATAAAGAACGGTCTTGCACTTCTGGGCATGAAGGCCCCTGAGAGAATGTAGCAGAAAGGGATACAGGATATGAGATATATAGGAGACATCTACAGACCGCCCAGCGAGGCGTACAGCCTGCTGGTTCAGGTCACCATAGGCTGTTCTCACAACAAGTGCACGTTTTGCGGCATGTTCAAGGCGAAGCAGTTCAGAGTACGCCCCGTAAGTGAGGTCATAGAGGATCTGGAGGACGCAAGGCGCACATATATAAAGGTAAGGAGAATATTCCTCTGCGACGGCGACGCCCTCTGCCTTTCCACGGACAAGCTGCTGGTAATACTGGATAAGATAAGGGAGCTTTTCCCGGAGTGCGAGAGAGTGGGTATCTACGGCTCGGCAAAGGATGTACTGAGAAAGACTCCGGAAGACCTTGAAATCCTTAAGGCCCACGGCCTCGGAATCATCTACCTGGGAGCGGAATCGGGAAGCGATAAAATCCTTGAGATGATAAACAAAGGGGTAACCAGGGAGGAGCTGATAGCTTCCGTAAGAAAGATAGAGGACGCAGGGATTCCTGCGTCGGTGACATTCATTTCCGGCATGGGCGGAAAAGCTCTCTGGGAGGAGCACGCCGTCGAAACCGGAAAGATGATAACGGAAATGAACGCTTCTTACGTAGGACTGCTCACTTTGATGCTGGAGCCTGATGTGCCTCTTGCAGAGGATATAAGGAGCGGAAAGTTTCAGGTTTTGACCGGGGAGGAAGTGGTGCAGGAAACGTACCTTCTTCTTCAGAATGCAGAGCCTGCCGGACCGTGCGTATTCAGGAGCAACCACGCCTCCAATTACGTGTCACTTCGCGGGAACCTTCCCGAGGACAGAGACAGAATGCTCGCCCAGCTTAAGAGAGCCATGGACGACACGGAGCTTTTAAAGGACGAGCGTTTCAGAATGCTTTAACCGAAGTGCTTTAGAAAGAGGGAATTCTTTTGAGGATTTTGCTTACAACCCTAAACGCCAAATACGTTCACTCAAATCTTGCTCTCAAGTACCTCTACAACGTGACAGTGGACTCGGGCCTCGACATCGAGCTTCGGGAATACACCATAAACCACGAGCTGGAAGCGGTGTACGTGGACATCTTAAGAGGACGCTACGACATAGTGTGCTTTTCCTGCTACATCTGGAACATAGAGCAGATAAAACCTTTGTGCCGCGACCTGAAGAAAGCCTGCCCGGAGCTTAAGATTCTCCTGGGCGGCCCTGAGGTCACATACGGTGCGGAGGAGTTCCTTGCGGAAAATCCGTGGGCGGATTACATAATACGAGGCGAAGGCGAGCTTGCCATGTTTCAGTTCGTAAAGTCGCTGGTTTTGGGGGACAAAACCTTTTCAAAGGCGGGATCCCTTACGTACCGCCGGGGCGGAAAAGTCGTAAGCAACCTTGACTGCCCGCAGGTTCCCATGGAAAAACTTCCTTTTCCTTACGCAAGGCTGGACGTTGAGAGGGACAAAGTGGTCTACTACGAATCCTCAAGAGGCTGCCCTTATTCCTGCGGCTACTGCATATCCTGCCTTGACAGGAGCATGAGGTTCCTTCCCATGGAGAGGGTACTCAGGGAACTTGACTATTTTCTCGCCATGGAAGTGAGACAGGTAAAGCTCATAGACAGAACCTTCAACGCCGACAGGCTGAGAGCCATTGCCATATGGAACCATCTCATAGATAACGACAACGGAAAGACAAACTTCCACTTCGAGATATGCGCAGATTTATTAGACGACGATGCCATTAAGACCATAAGCAGAGCCCGCCGGGGACTTTTCCGCTTCGAGGTGGGAATTCAGAGCACGAATCCTCTGGTTCTGTCGTCCATCGGAAGAAGCGGCGACCTTTACAGACTGATGGAAAACACGGAAAAGCTCCTTGCCCTTGGAAACTGCGAAGTTCACGCCGACCTTATCGCAGGGCTTCCATACGAAAACTATGCATCCTTTGCAAGAAGCTTCAATAAAGCCTATTCCATAAGGCCACACGAGCTTCAGCTTGGCTTCCTGAAGGTGCTTAAAGGAACGCCGGTGGCCGATGATGCGGAGGCAAACGGTATAATCTACAGGGACGAAGCGCCTTACGAGGTCATATCGACGGCCCACATCTCGGCGGCGGAGCTTGCCCGGCTTAAGATGATAGAAACTGTATTAGACCTTTATTATAACCGGGGCGGCTTCGATGAAACCCTGGAGTACCTTGACTGTGCAGTAGCTGAGAACAGTTTTGAGTTCTACGAAAAGCTGGCGGGATTCTACTATGACTGGGGCTACCACAGGAAGAACCATACTAAGGAAGATCTGTACCGGATTCTGCTGAAGTTCGCAGAAGGCTTTGGCGGAGCATCCGGCGAAATATACATAAAGACCCAAAGACACCTGGCCGGGGACATGAAGAAGTTCTTAAACCCCGAGGCCATTAAGAGATTTATAAGAAAGGGCTGGGAAATTTAAATGACAGACGCAAACCGTATACCCGACCGCATAGGCGAATACCTGATTCCACATCTGAAGGAATACATCTTCGACGAGCTGTCGGAGGGATATTTAAAGAAGGCGGGGCTTGACGACATACTTACGGGAGTTCCCGTTCCCGTTCGCATAGGCGAGGTGGAGGGACTTACCACCCTTAAGATCGCGCAGAACATGGCCTTTGTCATAGGCTGTGA
Organism: uncultured Bacillota bacterium; assembly: GCA_949292945.1. Classification (GTDB taxonomy): domain Bacteria; phylum Bacillota; class Clostridia; order Peptostreptococcales; family Anaerovoracaceae; genus Avanaerovorax. Next base: position 27,249 of record CASFAX010000015.1, read on the forward strand.
CGTAAACTTCAGACACCGGGACAGCTACATCGCCTATATAACCCGTCTCTTTACAAAGGACTTCGTAAAGCCCCTCATAAACGACGGAGTGGACGGGGCAGCGAAAAACGACTTCGACTACGCCTGCATCATGTTCCGGGCGGCCCTTCTCATAGACCCGGGAAACCCGGACGCCCTCTATTGCTACGGCAGGGCATGTAAGGATGCCTATGAAAAAGGCGAAGGCGAGGACTTCGTAGGCAGGTTCAAAGCCGAATCCCTGGAAGCCTTCGAGAAGCTGACCTTAGCAAAGCCGGATTTCGACATGGGATATTACTTCCTCGGCTACGGGTACCTGAACCTTGGCCTCTACATGAAGGCAAAGCTGACATGGGAGGATTTCCTCAGGCTTTCTGATAACGAAGACATGAAAAAGGAAATCGCCGGATGGCTTGAAAAGCTTGCCGAGCCTGTAAAGATAGAAGAAGGCTATAACAAGATAATTTCCGGCCGCTTTCAGGAAGGCATCGACATCCTGTCGCCGTACAGAGAAGACCCCCGCTTCAACAACTGGTGGCCCCTCTGGTACTACCTGGGCCTAGCCTACGACGAGCTGGGCGACGACGAGACGGCAAAGGAGTGCCTCCTTAAGGTGCTGACTTTGTCCCCGTCAAACACCGAAGTGATGGAAGCCCTTGCCGCCATTTACGAGGCCGAAGGGGACGATGAGAAAGCAGAAAAGTACCGCCAGAAGGTTAAGATAGTCAGGGAAAACCGGGAAGCGGAGAAGGCGGCGAGAAATCCGGGAATTTCGTAAATATTTTGAAGTATAGTGACCGTGGGCGTTCGCATTGTTTTCGATATTTTTGATATTTCGATGCGGAGGCCCGCTTTTTACGTTAAGGTCGAACGCATTTTCGATGTTAAAGGCTGAAAACGTTGTTTACATCGAACAAAACCGCCTCGAAGGGCAGCACGACGGAGAAATTTTTCGATGTAAAGTGCAGATTTTGCCTCTGACATCGAAAAAACGTTCGATGCCAGCGACGAAGAACAGTGCAGACATCGAACATCACAATTCTGACTTTATATGGATCGCAAAACGGAAATTAACATGGCAAAGCATATAGAATATGAAACAGAGGGAAAAACCTCTTTAGAAGAACTTCGCCTGCAAATTGAGGCACTGAAAAGAGAAAACCTGCTTTTGAAGAAACGACTTGAAGAAGCAGGAATTTCTTATGATGATATTGTATGTGAAGTCCGCGATAGTATTGACGAATTATATGACATTAATCAGGTGTCACAAATCAAGGAATTCGATATTACCGACAAGATTGCAAACGACTTTTTCATGATGTTTTGCCGCGGAAGGAAGGACGTGTACGCACTGAGGTACACTAACCCTAAGACCGGAAAGAACGGATACTATACGCAATGCTTCAATCGCTGGGACAGGAATTGCCATATACAGAAAAGAGACGGTATCAGATGCAGGGACTGTGAACTGCGAGCGTATAAACCGATTACGCTGTCCCTCGTAAAAGCTCATATGAAAGGTGCTAATCCGAACGGGAACGATGTGTTAGCCATATATCCAACATTTGAGAATAATTCTTGCCAGCTTCTCGTATTTGACTTTGACAATCACTCAAAAGGCGCGGAGCAGGAGGACTATGCAAATCCTGATGACAGCTGGAAAGACGAAGTGGATATACTGCGCAGAATCTGCAGAAACTTGGATATAGATGCTGCCGTAGAACGTTCAAGGTCGGGCCGGGGAGCGCACTTTTGGATATTCTTTAAGGAGCAGGTTTCGGCAAAACTTGCGAGGAAATTTGGATTCGCACTTCTGGAAAAAGGTGCAGAATCGGTAAATCTAAAATCTTTTAGATATTATGACAGAATGATACCGGCGCAGGATGTACTTCCGGAAGGAGGGCTTGGAAACCTTATAGCACTGCCGCTTCAGGGCATGGCGTTGAAATCGGGAAACAGTGCATTCGTTGACGAAAACTGGAATGCATATGAGGATCAGTTGAAATTTCTTGCAGGTCTGCGGCGTATCACGAAAAAGGATATTGAAAGTTACATCGCATCGTGGTATGGAAATGAGGATAATGAGGCAGACAATGAAACGCCTTGGGACAGAGATTCTGAAATCAGTGCATCTGAAGTAAACGGCATTGTTCATATAGTGCTGGCTGACCGCATTTATATAGATTCTTCAGGCATGTCAAACAAGGTAAAGCGGCAGATCCGCAGACTGGCGACGTTTTCAAACAGGCAGTATTTCCAGAATCAGGCCATGGATATGCCGAATTATGATAATTCCCGGTTCATCTACCTGGGATATGATGAGGGAAAATTCATAGTTTTACCTAGAGGGCTTAAGGATGAAATTTTAAATAAGCTAGATAGAGTCGGAATAGGATATGCTGTAGAGGACAGAAGAAATTCCGGTTCAAAGATAAACGTATACTTTAAGGGTGAACTTAAGTCGTCACAGATACCTGCTGTAGATGCCATGCTTGAACATGAAACAGGCATACTACATGCTGCCACGGCGTTTGGCAAGACCGTAGTATGCTGCAACATGATTGCAAGGCGAGGAGTTAACACTCTCATACTTGTTGACAGAGCCGATCTTATGAGGCAGTGGATCAGACGGCTTGGGGAATTTCTGGAGATAAATGAGGAGCTTCCTGAATACAAGACGAAGACAGGGCTGAAGAGCAGAATATCGATCATCTTGTATATCCACGCTTTACAAGGACTGTAAAGCCCCATCATTTGTCTAAAACGCCTTACGGAAACGATGCATATGAGCTTATAAGAAATAATGAAGTTCGTGATGAGCAGATAATAAGGGATGTGGAAAGCTGCGTTAAGGCGGGAAGGACACCTGTCGTACTGACAAAGTATGTCGATCATGCGAAAAGACTGGCGGAGAGACTTGAAAAATCTTCGGATCGCTTAATTCTGCTTACAGGTGCCGATGGAACGAAAGCACGCAGAGCGCAGATGGAGGAGCTTGACTCGGTAGATGATTCGGACAGTCTGATTATAGTGGGGACAGGTTCGTTGCTTGGCGAAGGGTTCGATTACCCGCGACTTGATACATTGTTCATGGCGACACCGATTTCCGGTGAGAATGTGGTAGAACAGTATGTAGGACGCCTGAATCGCGATTATGAAGGCAAGGAAAATGTCATAGTATATGATTATGTGGATAGTCATATTCCTAAGTTTGATAGAATGTATGCTGCAAGGCTCAGGGCGTATAAGAAGATTGGATACGAACTGTGCGTTGGCATTGACGGGGAAAAGCAGAAGACCAACGCAATTTACGATATCGATAATTATGGTGAGACTTACTGGAGAGATCTTGAAGAGGCAAAATCGCAAGTAGTAATATCGAGTCCGAGGCTCAATACTCAGAAGGTGAATCGTCTCATATCCACACTTGGGCTGCGGCAGGAACTGGGAATCCGTGCGACCATAGTTACTTGGCACCCCGATGCATATAAGTATGGCAGAGACGAGATCAGGATGGGTCTTCTTGAAAGACTTCGAAGAGCAGGTTTTGAAATTAAGCTTTGCGAAGAGTCATGTGAGCATTATGCAGTTATAGATAACGAGATAGTATGGTACGGAAGCGTAAACCTGCTTTCCAAGGAAGACATAGAAGATAACCTTATGAGGGTATGCAGCAGGGAAATTGCTGCTGAACTGCTCGAAATGACCTTTAGCTCAAAAGTTTAGATGTGCAAATATAATCTGCGGGGAATGGATATAGAGATAAAAGAGAAAGCTGTGTAGGCTACGATACGCACAAAACAGATTTGTGCTATCAATAGCATAAACTTGTTTTTTTATCGAGTTTATGCTATTATTGTTGCAAAGGAGGGATCGGTATGATAGAATCCCATAAATTGCGAAATCGAGACGATTATCTGGAAAAGCTGATAGGATTTCAGGATACTGAAATAGTTAAAGTAATTACAGGTATCAGGCGCTGTGGAAAATCCAGCCTGCTTAAATTGATGATTCGGCATTTGCATGAAATCGGAATCCCCTCTGAGCAGATTTTGGAAATGAATTTTGAGTCCCACGATTTTCGGAAGATGAATTCTGATGGTCTGTATGAATATGTAAGGGAAAGGGTCGTTCCGGGCAGGAGGATGTATCTTTTCTTTGATGAACTGCAAAGAGTTGATTCGTGGGAAGATGCAATCAATTCCTTTCGTGTGGATTTTGACTGCGATATTTACATCACGGGGTCAAACGCTTATCTGCTTTCTTCGGAGTATTCTACATATCTTTCGGGCAGATGCGTGGAAATTAAAATGCTTCCCCTTTCGTTTAGGGAGTTTCTCGAGTTTAACGATTTTGAAGTACGTGAGACAAAAAGCGCACTGGGAGGCATGCGCAGACAGGTGTTTGATAAAAACGGAGAACGATACGAACTCAGAGAAGTATTTGCCGAGTATATGCGCTTTGGCGGTATGCCGGGGATTGCGGAGGTAGGACTGGATCAGGAAAAGGCACTTGCATTACTTGATGGAATATACTCGACGGTAGTGGTTAGAGATATTCTCGAGAGAGAAAAAAGACGTGGACAAAGGCAGATTACCGATTCGCTGCTTTTGCGTAAGATTGTAATGTTTCTGGCAGACAATATCGGAAACAATGTATCAGCTTCGTCCATGGGTAGAGTTTTGGAAAATGAAGGTCTTATGCAGGACGGCGGCCGAAGAGGAAAGCCAAGTGCCCATACGGTTCAGAACTATGTCGAAGCATTGCTGGAAAGCTACTTCTTCTACGAAGTTAAGCGCTTTGATATCAAGGGGAAAGAATACCTGCGTACGCTTGGAAAGTACTACATAGTGGATATAGGTCTTCGTAATTATCTGCTCGGTTTCCGAGACCGTGATAGTGGTCACGCTATTGAGAATGTGGTGTACTTTGAATTGCTTCGCAGAGGATATGATGTTGCAATCGGTAAAATCGACAGACAGGAAGTGGACTTTGTAGCCGTTAAAGCGAATGATAAGAAGTATGTACAGGTGACGGAATCCATGCGAAGTGAGGATGTCCGCATGAGAGAACTTACACCTCTTTGCAAAATCCGCGATAACTATGAGAAAATCGTATTGACATTGGAACCGGGTTTGGATTCATCCTATGACGGCATTAAGTCATTGGATCTTATAGACTGGCTTTTGGATGTCTCAATCTGAAACGAACTTTCGGGCGCATCTTGACAACTTCCCCATAAATCGGTAAAATTATTCGTAGCTATTTTGATAAGAAAGAAGGTAATACCAATGAAAAGAATAACTACCATAGAAACCAGAGATCTTAAGAAGAGCATGGAAAAGGGCGGCTGCGGCGAGTGCCAGACTTCCTGCCAGTCCGCATGTAAGACTTCCTGCGGCGTTGCTAACCAGGAGTGTGAAAACAAGAACTAATGGTACATCAGTATAAACTTAACGGATACAATATCGTACTCGACGTTTATAGTGGCAGTGTGCATTGTGTGGATGATGTGGCTTATGACATCATCCAACTTTTTTGTACGGAGGAAAAGCCGGCCATCGTCGAGAAGATAATGGAAAAGTACGGGGATCGTGACGACGTGACAAAGGCTGAAGTGGAGGCCGTTATAGAAGACGTCGAGGCTTTGAAGGCGGCCGGAAAGCTTTTTACCGATGACGTTTTTGAGCCAAAAGCGACGGAGCTTAAGGAGAGGCACACCGAGATTAAAGCCCTTTGTCTTCACGTGGCTCATACGTGCAACCTGAACTGCTCTTACTGCTTTGCCAGCCAGGGACATTTCAACGGAACCGACGGCCTTATGAGTCTCGAGACGGGAAAGAGAGCTATCGATTTTCTCATAGAGAACTCGGGAAATCGCCATAACCTGGAGGTTGACTTCTTTGGCGGCGAGCCTCTCATGAACTGGGATGTCGTAAAGGACATAGTCCGCTACGCCCGCTCCATTGAAAAAGCCCACGACAAAAACTTCAGGTTCACCCTGACCACAAACGGCGTGGGAATCGACGACGATGTTATCGACTTTGCAAACAGGGAAATGCACAATGTGGTGCTGAGCCTTGACGGCAGGAAGGAAGTCCACGACAGGCTTAGAAGGTTCACGGACGGCAGCGGCAGCTACGACGTCATCGTTCCGAAATTCAAGAAGCTGGTGGAATCCAGGGGAGGCAAAGGCTACTACATGCGGGGAACCTACACCCATAACAACGTGGATTTCACAAACGACATATTCCACATGGCGGATCTGGGCTTTACCGAGCTTTCCATGGAGCCGGTGGTATGCTCGCCGGATGACCCTTTTGCGCTGACGGAGGAGGATCTGCCGAAGCTTTTCGAGCAGTACGAAATCCTGGCGAAGGAAATGATAAAGAGGAAGAAAGAAGGCAGAGGTTTCACTTTCTACCATTACATGATAGATCTGACTCACGGTCCGTGCATATATAAGAGGATTTCCGGCTGCGGGTCGGGAACGGAGTATTTTGCGGTGACGCCATGGGGCGACCTTTACCCGTGCCACCAGTTTGTGGGAGACGAAAGCTACAGAATGGGCGACATTTGGCAGGGCGTTACCAATGAGGAAAAGAGGCAGGAGTTCAAGCTCTGCAACGTCTATGCACGGGAGGAGTGCAGAGACTGCTGGGCCAGGCTCTATTGCAGCGGAGGCTGCGCCGCCAACGCTTATCACGCAACCGGGGATATTCGGGGAGTCTACGACTACGGATGCGAGCTCTTCAAAAAGCGCATGGAATGTGCCATCATGATTCAGGTTGCCGAGAGAATGGAAGAAGCTCAGGAAGAGCCTCGGGAAGAGGCGGACGGTTTGGCATAAGGCAGATAATCTGCCTATGGAGGGCGGAAGATGAGAATAAATAAATACATCGCAGTTTCCGGAGAGGCCAGTCGCCGCAAGGCGGACGAGCTGGTTGCAACTGGACGGGTCAAGGTCAACGGCCTGGTGCTCCGCGAGGCCGGATACGACGTTAGAGAAGGCGACGTCGTGGAGGTGGACGGGCGGATAATCGAGCCGAGGGCCGAAAAGGTATACATTTTGCTGAACAAACCCTTGGGCTACGTCACGACTTCCGATGACGAATTCGGTCGCGATACGGTGCTGGATTTGGTGGCGGACGTGGACGCCCGGCTGTTTCCTGTGGGGCGCCTTGACTACAATACTTCGGGCCTTCTGATTTTGACAAACGATGGAGATTTCGCCTACAAACTCACCCATCCCAAGCACGAGCTTCCAAAGACGTACAGAGCGCGGGTGGCAGGCGTCCTTTCCGACAAAAAGTGCAGCATCCTTCGCAGGGGCGTCGACATCGGAGGATTTGTCACCAGCCGGGCTCAGGTGCAGGTGGTGCGCGGATATCAGCGGTCAACTGTCGTGGATATCACCATACACGAGGGCAAAAACCGCCAGGTCCGCAAGATGTTCGCAGCAGTGGGAAATCCGGTTCAGGAACTTACCCGCATCGCAATCGGCGACGTGAAGCTGGGCCATCTTGCTGAGGGCCACTATCGTAAGCTCACCTCGGATGAGGTGAAAAGGCTGCTGGCAGCCTGCTCAGGAGCCGGTGGCCAGAGCGGAGATGTCCGTAGGCGAGGTGGGCACAGGCGCAGCGTTGATAGCCATGGAGGCGTTCGGCGTGACCATAGGCGCGGTGACAGCGGGCGACGGTGAATAGTATATGAAGCATTTGGACGAGGTTCATGGCCTTGTCCTTTTTATTTTGGTCAAAAAGCGCCTTTGCAGTGTGAAGACCAATAATGAATTGGTTGAATCGCTTAAATGAATGTGAAAAACCAATAAACCTTGGTTAAAGTGGGAAACCTGAACAAAAAACCAATAAAATCAGATGTGACAACACCTATAATTTACATATATAACCAATAATAGCATAATTTGCAGCATGGAAGTTGGTTTTTACCCTCAGCATTTTTGAAAAAGCCAAGAGGATTTTGGTTTTTCAGCGGAGATACTGCGGAATGACCAAGCTGCAATTTCAGCGGACACGGCAGCGAGAACTTCGCGGAGGCTTTAACGAGAACCGTCACACCATATATTAATAGATATGGGAAAAAATAAAAGTAAAATATTGTAAAATAGTTCAATCAGTGGTATGATGATGAAAACACGGGAAAACGCAAGCACGACGAGTGCGGAAGGGAAATAAGGGAGGATTGCGGGTTGGACATAAAAAGACTGATTGAAACACAGATAAATGTTGAACAGAGGCTGAGACGTGAATACGCTTCTAAACTGAAGAAGCTGCCGCACGGAAGGCTTACCGGTTTTCGTCAGAATGATAAAGTCTACTATAAGTGGGTCAACGGTAGCAAGATAAAGTACATCGGAGCTGGAAATCCGGAGCTGGTGGAAAAGCTGCAGCTGAGGCGGTATGCGGAAAAGCTAATTGAAGCCATAGACCATAACGCGGGATATCTCAGAGAGCTTTATGAAAATTACAGGTCGGTGGCACCGGAGGAGGTGTTCGAAAGTTTGCCCGAGACGTACAAAAACCGGAGGCTGCTGGCTTTGGCGGGACAGGGAGTCGACCTTCAGGCGTGGGAGGAGTCAGACTACGAGCAGATGATATGGCATCAGGAGCATAAGGTTCACCTTACGGCAAAGGGAGACCTTGTTCGCTCAAAATCCGAGTTCATCATAGCGGACATGCTTTACGAAAGAAGAATTCCCTATCACTACGAGGAGGTGCTGCACATGCCAGACGGAGGATATCTTGTGCCGGACTTCACCATAGGAGTCAGGGATACGGGAAGGCTGGTGTATCTGGAGCACTGCGGAATGTTGTCGGAAGAGCATTACAGAAAGGATTATCTCAGGAAGATGGAAAGATACTGCGTCGCCGGGTTCAGGCCGTGGGTCGATGTTTACTTTACTTTTGACAATGCAAACGGCTCTATCGACAGGGACAAAATCGGCAAGATGATGGATGCGATGTTCTGATGATGGGGAAGGACAACGGGAGCGGCAGATTTTGACCGTTTATCCCAAAAATCGACCGCTTGTCACATTTCCCTTGCCGCCTGTGTCTGCCGGTGTGTATAATGAAAGGGCAGAAGGGCGGAGGTGAGCGTATGAAAATCCTTATTTGTGACGACCAGCCGTATTACGTGGAGAAGCTTGAGAACCTGGTCAGGGAATACGGCGAGAATAACAAGGAAGACTACGAGATACGTACGGTAAACAACTTTATGGACAAGGGGGATTTCGATCCGGAACTTATATTCCTCGATGTTGAGATGCCCGGAAAATCCGGAATAGAGATTAAAAAGGAGCTGGAAAAGAACCACAGCAGAAGTCTGATTATCTTTGTGACCAACTACATAGAGAACGTGTACGACGCTTTTGGCATGAATGTCATAGGATTTCTGCCAAAACCCCTTGACTACATGACGCTGGATATTCTGATGAAAAAGGTAAACGATATCCTTATCGGGCAGCAGATTCTGGAGCTGGAGCCTTCCGTCTGCGTCAGGGTGGATGACATCAGATACATTGAAATGGACGGAAACTATTCCGATGTGATTTTTGCGGAAGGGTGCAGGGAAAAGCACCGTATCGTGAGGCGCACTCTGTCCCAGTGGAAGGAGATTCTTCCAAAGTATTACTTTATGGACATAAACAAAAGCTGCATAGTCCACTGCGGTCATATCTCAAAGTATGCGCCGGGTGAGGTTATCATGGACGAGGCGGGGGAGAAGCTTGCCATCAGCCGCCGTCACAAGGCACAATGTGCAGAGGAATACAGAAATTACATGATAATGATGACGAGGTACGGAAGGTAATGGTCATAGCGATAAGAGTAACTTTAGAGTCCATAGCGACGGTACTGGTTCTGTATGGTATACTCGGATTTAAGATTAAAAAGGATACGCTGCATAAAATCTATGGGGTAACAGGAATTATCCTCACCGCCGTGATGATGGTCGTTATGCACAGGACCGTACTGGGCTTCAGTACTGACATATGGTGGATAACCGTAGGGATACTTTCCGTATCCCTGTTTGGCGTACGGAAAATCGGAGCCGTCGCGGCTGCCGTAATGGCGGTAGACAGTATGCAGGCACTGGCGGATGGGGCGCTGACAATATTTTGTAGTCCGAATAATTATTTTTATTTGATTACCGTTATTGCGGTAGCCGGAAGTTTAATATGTGCTGTGGTGGTATGTGTATTGGTTGTAATGCAAAAGAAAAGAGGGGTATTAGGGGATTTTTATGCAGAAAGCAGGCAATATATGTATATCACTGTGGCGATTATTTCACATATCATGACTCGTTCATACATGCATATAAGTTCTGCTGATCCGAATTCAGTTTTTGATCAGGGCGTGACGGTGATGGCTAACGGTTTTGGCAGAATGGCCTTTATACTAACCGTTGTACTATGCTGTGAAATACGTTTCAGAAAACAGCAGTTAGATAAGCAAATAGCTTTTAACCAAAAATGCATTGATGAACAGACAGAGCAGTATGAGTTTTTAAATTCTACTCAGCAGGAGCTGCGAAAGTTCCGTCACGATAGTATAGCACATCTGACTGCTATAGAGTATATGGCAATGAATAATGAAACGGTAAAAATAAAGGACTATGTGAACAACCTTTTAGGAGAATATGATAAAACGAAGTATATCAGCACGGGAAATATAATTGGGGATGCTGTCATAAATCAGTGTTACCAGAGATGTAAAGAAAGCGAAGTCGATATTGCAGTTATCGGCGGACTCAGTATTGATATGAAGATAAGTGAAACTGACTTATGCGTAATTTTGACCAACGTGTTATCTAATGCATATGAGGCAGCGATGAAATGTGACAGAAGAACTGTGAGAATCGAGATGTCATCGTTCGGAGGAATTCAGTTTATTCGAGTTACCAATTCTACAGTGGAAAGTACGATAACGTCAGATGGAGAACTATGCATAAGTGAGAGCAGTAAGGAAGATAAGTCCAGCCATGGATTTGGAATTCAGAACGTAAAAGATGCCGTGAGAAGATGCGGCGGAAAAGTCAGATGGGATAGAACAGATAATTTTGGATATCCGATGATAATGACCGAGGTAGAGTTGCCTCTTAATATACAGTAGGATACATTCTGAAAGTGCAGAGCAGGGAAACCTGCTCTTTTTGTGTCATAAATTGGGTTTTTAACAGCCGTTAATGACCGTTTATCCCAAAAATCGACCGTTCATCACATCGCTCTTGAAAAGGAGAATATTCTGATTTATATTCGAGGTGAGAAGGGGTTCAGCATTAAGGAGGAAGACATGAAAAGAAGATGCAGGATGGTTTTTACCGCAGCTATGACAATATCACTTATGACGGCCACGGCCTTTGCAGAAGAACCGGTAACAAGACATGAGAGGATATGCGACATTGAAACTTTAAGAGCGGCCATAGAAGATGGGAGATTGGACTACGCTAATTTAAACGATTACGTTTCAGCGGAGACAATTGATACCTTCACAGAAGAGAAAATGATGCTGGCAAATGAGAAGTTGGCAGATGTCAATATAAGTGAGGCGGATCTTGCCGATGGATATGAGGAAAGAATAATTAATCTGGGTGATGACAGCTACGTAAAGATTACTCTAAATGACGTGGAAGAAGGAAACGACAGTGGTATAGAGATTGAACCTGCAGCAAGCACGGCACCGAGCACTACGCTATGGAAAGATTACGGTAACAGAAAGTTCACATCGACATATGAGTTATCAGTTTTAGGAAGCAAATACAGAATGTCAGTATATAATCACTATACACTGAGTGCAGCAGGAATAAAAGTAAGATATGGGGAAAGCGAAATGGATATGAACGGGATTACTGAAGCGTACCCAACGGTAGTTATAAGCAAAAATACTGCAGGAGCGGGAAGCAGTGTTTCCATGTACGCAACGTTTAAGATTAAATCAGGCAAATCTGTGAAATTAACCAACAGCGTCAGATGCGTCCAGATTGATAAGACTAATGAGAGAGTCAAGGTTACTCAATCGTGGAATGCAAAATAAAATGATCTAAAATTGTAATTGACGAAGGGAAGTGGTGATTATGAGGGTACTCAGAGAATAGGTCAAAATTTGAAGGTAAATTTGAGAGAATGGAAGTTGGAGATGAAAAAGAGCTTTAAAGTCATAATATCAATGACACTGACAATGTGTCTGGTTGTTTCGCAAGGTAGTGCAGTATTCGCGATTACAGCTAAAAACCAGACTGCAAATACTGTTACAGAAGATGAAGTATGGTATACAGATGAGGCTTTACTTGCGAGATTAGGCCATTCAAATGTGAAAGAAATGGACGGGACTTTGGAGCCAAGGTATCTTTTGGATGACAAAACCGAGGTGACAATACTGGAAAATACACCGAGCCACGTTGAATTAAAGTTTAACGAAAAGGGAAATGTGGATATTCTTTCTCTTAGCAGCGATAATAGGGCCTATTTAAACGGGAAAGAAATTAAGGTTACAGATAGCGCTGGTAACAGGGTTCCGATTTCACTTTTTTCTGATGAAGTTACTGTTGAACCTAAAGCTGGATTCTCGACATATTTTACATCAAGGTGTCCATACGGATCCGCAGGTGATTATACAAATAAATATGACACGGCGTCAGATGGCGATATACAATTGACAAAAAAAATTAAAGATTATGGAACGAAAGAATTCATTTCATTTATATGTGCATTTTTCGGTGCTGCATCTACCCTTTCTGAAAAAGTGATGAATGTATTATATGATTGGTTAAAAACAACTGACCCGCAGACGGACGCGTTATCATATTCAGCTACAATATGGACGCATAAAAGTTATAAGAGCGGATATATCCCATCGCTGTTCACTTTCGTGTATAAATGGAATCTGAAGTTGTATTCAAAAGAAGACTTTAATGGAAGTGTTAAGTCTCAGGTTGTTTATAAATGCAAACTGACTGTGTAATTGGGTGCAGAACGATTTTTAAAATCATGGCCGCTGCAGGTTTATCCTGTAGCGGTTTATGGGTGGATACGATTATTTAAATACATATTGCAAAATTCAAAATAAACATTTATACTTAATGTAACCTGATACATGCATTTAAAAGGAGGGATTGGAATGACTAATAAAAAGAAAAAGAAATGGCTTATTGCAGCTGCGATAATCGCGGGAATCATCATTTTTTTAAACATACCTATCGTGTCAGATGTTATTGCAGTAGGGCGCGTCGGGATGCTGTATGATGTTGTGGACGTGAGTAAAGCTGACTATGATGGAGAGTCAAGATATCTGTTTGTCTTTGACAAAATAGAAGGATATGAAAAATATGAACCGACGTTTTGCTATGTTACGGAGAATAACATATTTCGCTCGACCGTTTGGATTGTAGAACCTGCAACGGGCATCGCGCAATACTATACGAAACCTACCATAGGACATCCGTACATAGGTGAAACAGTTCATTTTACCCCGGGTGAGATACCGGGATGACCAGGAGGTGAAGGATTTGGGAGAGGGTAGCAGGGTAGTAAGATTTTTAAACATCTTAATTTGCATTGTTATGGCACTTTTGTACGCAATAATAATGCCGAGATTCGATAGCAACAGATCCGCCGCGATGATTTTTCTAACGGTTATGCTCGTAACAAGTTTTATCAGAGAACGAGGTCTTATAAAGCGAGGAAAGGAAAAGGTTGGGGAAGTCAGCAGAATTATTCTTGTCGCCGGACCGTGGGTTACGCTTTTTACAGGCGTCATAAGTGTTCTGCTGCTGATTAAACAGATGTCAGAAATGGGAGTGGACGGCGCGTTTATTCCTATGTATTACTTTTTCATAGTCATATTGGCCGGATTGGGGTATTTCTACGTTCTTTACGATGAGAAGGCTCATGAGGGGGAAGAAAAATGAAAGCGAGCAGAACGAAGAAAACAGCGGCATAGGAGCGTATTCGTTGCCGAAGTTGTAAAGCTAAGAACAGATAGTAGAGTGGTATAAGAATTTTAAGCTGTGATGATCAGATTGGGAATTTAGCAGCTGAAATATTTTTACCCAATATAACCTGATATATGCATTCAAAAGGAGGTGCGGGGTATGCCGAATATGAGCCGAAAGCATCGATTTATTTCTATACTGCTATGTATGGTTATAGCTCTGTGTAGTGCGATTATATTTCCTACTGCTGATAATAGAGAAAGCGAGATGATATTTCAGACTACATTTTTAACGATGTACTTTGCAGGTGAGATCAGGCTGGTTATGATAGGCAGAGAAAGTGTGGGAAAATCAGGGAAGACGGTTATGTTCACCGGAACCATAGTGTCATTTTTGACGGGTCTGATTTCTTTGGGACTAACTCTTAAGCAGGTCGCCGAAACCGGATACAGCGCGCCAATACCTATATATTATTTTCTCATAGGCACGGTGGCCGGACTGGGGTATTTCTATGTTCTCTATGACGAGAAGGTTCACGAGGAGAAGGAGTTATGAAAGCAGGAAGAACGAAGAAGATAGTTATAGCTGTCGTTATCGCGATTGTTGCGGTTGCGGCAGCTTTTGTCGCACTTATAGACTGGAAGTGCACCGTGACGTTCAGACCCGGCATAACGGCGGACGAGCTTCGCGAATTTGAGGCGAGAAACGACGTATTCATCCACGGAGTTGAAACCGTACACACGGGGAAGGAACAGCCGGAGCCTATCATAGGGCTTGTGACCTTCCGCGGGTATGAGGATCTGCAAAATTCCATAGAGCAGGTGACGGAGGATGAATCCTGGGGAGAAGGCGTTGAGTTCCAGGGTATAGACGCCGTGTATGTCATGGGAACATACATGGACCTCAGAAAGCTGAAAAATGACGAAGCCGTTTACAAAGCGGACATCGTTTTCGATTTTACCTTCGGAACCAATTACGGCGCTTATCCGCTTCCGGACAGGGAATTTTAGAGTGTAGTATTCCGAAACAAATTGCGTGTACATAGGTGAAGGAGGTGACCGTGGATGAAAAGAAGAAAAGCGATGATATTCGCGGTAGCGGGTCTGCTGGTTTTGCTGACTGTCCTTGCCGGATGTACCGGGAAATCTGGGGAGACGGAGCCTGAGGACATCGCTGTGCAGATCGACACTGCGGCGCTCACCTACGGTGAGCTTAAGGAGGAGGCCGCCATTATCGCCCGCATTCAGGTGACAGATGAGTTGGGGGAGGAAAACAGTTATCAGATAACCGACTCCGAGTTGGGAACGGCGGGCGGTTTTTACGGAAAACGGACGGCAAAAGTCATAGAGTACTTCAAGGATGAAACCGGGCGGGATGCGCCTGAGATTTCGTTTATCGAACCTGCGGCCGTAATCGATGGGCAGTATCTGCATATGGACGGTTACGATTCTCTTACAAAAGGTGAAGAGTATGTCGTTTTTCTCAATGACGACACAGTGTCAGGTGACATGAGCGTGATGGGCGGAAACAACGGCGTAGTTTGTCTTGACGGGGAAAATACGCAGTTTCCGGAGATAGCGAAAAAAGCGATAGCGGAGTTTATAGACAAGGAAAAGCCTGCCGGTCAGGACTACTTCAACGGCCGGGTTATTGAACTGAAAGATGGCAGCGTTCTGGTAAGCTGCCTGGATGTGACAAGCGGTGAAGTCTTAGAAGGTGACGAGGTGGAAGTAAGCCTTGATGTGGTGGCAAAACGTGGCGCGCCTAAGCTTGCCGCAGGCGATGAGATAAGAGTAGTCTGCACCGGAGTTCACAGGCATGGACAGGAGCTTGTCCAGCTCGATACGGTGTTTGCCATATATCTGCTTGATGAAAAGGGTGAGCCGGTGGCTTAATATGGCTTAAAATATATTGAAGCTTAAGGTGGTGTTCGATACGAAAAAGGCAGTGTTCGATGTGAAAGCGGTTTTTCAAAGCTGACATCGAACACTTTTTCTATCTGCGAAGGGTTTTCCGGAGTTCGCATCGAACTTTTAAGGTCTGAACCGGGGTTCTGCGTTGAAATTGTTCGATGCCAGCGGCGTTTGCAGGCTTTGACATCGAAAAAACGTTCGACCTGGCGGCAAAAAACGAGCGCCCGAGTCGAACACAGAAAGCTCCTGATAGTTCACTCATACACCTGACACACATCTGATACATCATATTCCACACATAAAAAGACTGTCCGGCGAAATCAAGCCGGGCAGTCCCTTTTAACCCATGTTTTTCAAGTTGGCGATTGGAAAAGTTATTTTCTCTTGCAGTCTTTAGGAGTTACGCATGTTCCGGTAGCTCTTGCAACTACGATTGGCTCTTCGAGGAAGTCTGCTGCGGAAGCGCTGNGGAGGTATTGCCGATCTTGGTGATCTCGCCTACAGCTTCGATGTAGTCGCCTGCGTAGGTAGGAGCGAGGAATTCTACGTTGTCATATGCGCAGAAGAGGCCTTCGTCTCCGTCAAGCTTGATGAGAAGCTCGGTTGCAACGTCTCCGAAGAGGTGAACCATGTGAGCTCCATCTACGAGATTTCCGCCGTAATGTGCATCCTTAGCGGACATTCTAACTCTGATCATGGATGTGATTTTTTCTTCAGCCATTTTAAGATTCTCCTTTTTGATCGATCAAAATCCGGTGATATTTTAATTTCTTACGCAAAAAGTAATTGCAAAATCCGTGCCAATGGTTTATCATTGAAATTACGTTAAAATCGAACCGATAACGGTTCGTAAAGCTGAGGAGTGAACTGATTATGAAGCACGGATACGGAACGAAAAGGGTTCTGGAACCTAAGCACGTTTTGCCGACATCTGCGTGGAGGCTTGACAACTGCCGGAAGATTTTTCCCGAGGAAATAAGGATAGATATAAGGAAGATACACATTGAAGGAACCAGCTTTAAGGAAATCTGCCTTGAGTCCAACAACAGCGAGCAGAGGATTCGCCAGAGGATAATGGACATCGTGATCCGCCGGGGAAAGCTTCACAACCCGGTAACCGACACTGGCGGGCTTTTCTACGGAGTGGTAGCTGAAATAGGAGAAGAGTACGATAACCGCAAAGGCCTTAAGGTGGGCGATGAGGTTATCTGCAACGCTTCCATGGCTTCAGTGCCGGTGTACATAGATAAGATAACTTCCGTAGACAGGGCCTTCGGACAGATAGATGCGGAAGGATACGCCATTCTATACAGCGAAGTGCCCCTTATCAGAAAGCCGGAAGGGGTTCCCGTCAACATGCTCCTTTTTACCTTCAACGAATCGGGAACCCTCTACAGGATAAGCAACACGGCGGTGGGTAAGAAGAAGTTCCTGGTGGTCGGAAACAACCTGCTTTCAAACCTTCTGTTCGGCTACGCCATCAGAAAGGTGGCACGGGAGGACGCTGAGGTCGTGTGCCTTTTCGATAAGAAAACCGACATAGTGATGAAGGGAGGAAGGCTGGACGAGCTCATGTCAAAAGTCTTCACAGAGGTGCACTACGTCGATATATTAAAGCCGCTGGAGTGTCTTGAGGGAATAAGCGGCGATTCACTCTTTGACGTATCCGTAAACTGCGCCGACATACCGGGGGCAGAGACCATAAACATCCTGGCCACGAAAAGCGGGGGAACCGTGGTATTTGCAAACCTCATAAACAACTACAACATCTCCCTTTACATAACGGAATCCATCTCCCGCCAGCTGGACATCCGCTGCGCTGATGGGTACCTGGAGGCCTACGACGAGTTTGACATAGAAATAGTAAAGGATCTGGTGCCTTACATAGAAGGGGCCGCCCTGACGAGCCAGACGGTAAACGACGATCCGGCTTACCCTTTCAACAGAAAGACAAGGCTTATGGAGGCCTCCGGACAAAGGCAGCAGGCTCTGGACGGCTTTGTTTGCGAGAGCCACGCCATGGCGGCTGTACTGGATGAGATTTTAACCGTGTCAAAGTACGACTGCAACGTTCTGATTACGGGAGAGACCGGCGTCGGAAAGGAAAAGGTTGCAAACCTGATCCACAAAATCAGCAGTCGCAGGATGCAGCCTTTCATAAAGGTAAACTGCGCGTCCATCTCCCCGAATCTAGTGGAATCGGAGTTCTTCGGATACGAAAAAGGAGCCTTTACGGGAGCGGGAACAGGCGGAAAGAAAGGGTATTTCGAGCTTGCGGATAACGGCGACATATTCCTTGACGAAATAGGCGAGCTTCAGCCCGACATGCAGGCAAAGCTTCTGAGGGTAATTCAGGATGGGGAGTTTTTCCGCGTTGGCGGAACTGCGCCGGTAAAGACCAATGTCAGGATAATTTCCGCCACAAACAGGGACCTGGAAGAGTTTATCGACGAGGGCAGGTTCAGGCGGGATCTGTATTATAGGCTGAACGTGGTCAGAATAAGGGTGCCGTCTCTCAGGGAGAGAACCGGCGACATTCCGGCCCTGGTGGATCACTTTGTGTCGACTTACGGAAAGAAGTTCGGCGTTAAGAGAGGGATAGACGAGGATGCTACAGAATACCTGAAACAGTGCGAGTGGCCGGGAAACATCAGGGAGCTGGAGAACATGGTGCAGAGGCTGATGATATCGGCGTCTGGGGAAAATATAACTCTTATCGACGTCATGCGCGAGCTTCACTCGGAAGCCTTTGATACGGAAGGATATGCCGCGGAGGGAACGGAAATGGCTGAAGGGGTGAGCCTTGACGCCATGGTGGATAACTTCGAGAAGAACATCATAAAGCATGCTCTGGAAAAGTACGGCTCTACCCGAAAAGCCGCAAAGGCCATAGGAATCAGCCAGACCCAGCTGGTGAGAAAGAAGAAGAAATACGGGCTTTAATAGGGCGCCGCGGTGAGGGAAAATTCACGACGACAAAGGCTGCAAAGGGTGCGCAGAGGAGAAAACAAGCCGAAAAGAAGCTGAAAACAAGCTGGAAATGGATGAACATAAATCGGTTCAAGCATATATTATGCGAGTTGAAAACGGTTCAACGAATGCAGGATTTGAAGTCGTATGGAGGCTGAAGCCTTTGTGCCTGCGAACCTTAAATGACGTGAAACTGCCGGAAACTGTGGGTTTTCCGGCAGTTTGTTTTTCGTTGGCACACCCTTTGCTTATAAATACCGAGGTTAATGAGTTAAATTTACATAAGGAGGATTTAATATGGAATTCAAGAAAGGCGACCGTTTTGGTACACACAGAGTTATCAGTCCTGAAGGAGTTCTTCCTCAGCCTGCTGACGTTCTTGACAATACAATGGAAATCTACGACAACGAGGTTTTAATCGACGTTCACACCCTTAACGTCGACTCCGCATCCTTTACGGAAATCGAGAAGAGAGCCGGAGGAGATCCGGAGAAGATAAAGGAAATCATGATGGGAATCGTTGAGAAGACCGGAAAGCACAAGAACCCGTGGACCGGATCCGGCGGAATGCTCATCGGTACCGTTAAAGAGGTGGGACCGAGGTTTGAGGGAGACCTTAAGCCGGGAGACAAAATCGCAACTCTCGTATCCCTTTCCCTTACTCCGCTGAAGATAGACGAGATTCTCGAAATCAGACAGGACATAGATCAGGTTGACATAAAGGGCGAAGCCATTCTCTTCGCTTCTGGCATCTACTCCATACTTCCTGACGACATTCCGCAGAACCTTGCTCTTTCCGTTCTCGACGTTGCAGGAGCTCCTGCTCAGACGGCAAAGATCGTTGAGCCTGGCGATACGGTTGTAATCCTCGGCGGTGGCGGAAAGTCCGGAATGCTCTGCTGCTACCAGGCGAAGAAGGAAGCGGGAATCAACGGAAAGGTTATATGCGTTGACGGATTCCAGGGTTCTATCGACAGAGCGAAGAGCGTAGACGTTGCAGACGAGTACATCGTTGCCGACGCTACGGACGCAGTGGGCATGTACGAGAAGATTGCCGAGCTTACGGACGGAAAGCTGGCTGACGTGGTTATAAACGTTGTAAACATTCCTAACACCGAGATGGCGTCTATCATGGCATGCAGAGACAACGGAATGGTTTACTTCTTCTCCATGGCTTCCGATTTCACAAAGGCTGCTCTCGGAGCAGAGGGCGTAGGCAAAGACGTCAACATGCTCATCGGAAACGGATATACAAAGGGTCATGCTAACGTTGCCCTTCAGATTCTCAGGGAAAACGAGAAGGTGAGAAACCTCTTTGCAGAGCTCTACGCCTAAGGATTTTGATGGCGCGCCATTACTGGTTCACCGTTTTTGGAAAACGAACACATATCGGTTCGATTGTTATTTTTTAAATAATCTGCTCCTGGGAAGAGCCGGGGCAATGGACATGAAAAGCAAATTGTCCTATAATTAAAACAACGGCATGTGGCCGAATCTGTAAATTGTTTTTAAAACTTAAGTTTTAACTATTTTAGGAGGATGATTATTATGCAGAAGAAAGGATCCCCATACGGAACCCACAGAGTTATTTCCCCAAAGGGCGTTTTACCGCAGCCTGCAGATGTTGTAGATAACAACATGGATGAAATCTACGACAACGAAGTGCTCATCGACGTTAAAACCCTCAACATCGACTCCGCATCTTTCACTGAGATCGAGAGAAGAGCTGAAGGCGATATCGAAAAGATCAAGGAAATCATGCTCGGCATCGTTGCCAAGGCAGGAAAGCATAAGAACCCATGGACCGGTTCCGGCGGAATGCTTATCGGTACCGTTGAGCAGATCGGTGAAAACTATGTTGGAGACCTTAAGGTAGGCGACAAGATCGCTACGCTGGTTTCCCTTTCCCTGACTCCGCTGAGAATCGATGAGATTCTCGAAGTAAGACCTGAAATCGATCAGGTTGACATCAAGGGTAAGGCAATCCTCTTCCAGAGCGGTATCTACGCTAAGCTTCCTGACGATATGCCTGAAGGACTTGCACTTTCCGCACTTGACGTTGCAGGAGCTCCTGCGCAGACTGCTAAGCTGGTTAAGCCTGGCATGAAGGTTATGGTTATCGGCGGCGGCGGAAAGTCCGGACTTCTCTGCCTCTACGAAGCAAAGAAGAGAGCCGGCGTAACAGGACAGGTTATCTGCGCTGCAGGTTCCCAGAAGTCCGAAGACAGAGCTAGAAAGCTCGGCCTTGCTGACGACTACTTCCACATGGATGCAACAGATGCAGTAGGAATGTACAACAAGGTTATGGAGCTTACCGACGGCGAGCTCTGCGACATCGTTATCAACTGCGTAAACATCGAGAACACTGAGATGGCTTCCATCCTCTGCACTAAGGACGATGGACTCGTATACTTCTTCTCCATGGCTACAAGCTTCACAAAGGCAGCTCTTGGAGCAGAGGGCGTAGGCAAGGACGTAACCATGATCGTAGGAAACGGATACACCAAGGGTCATGCAGCTATCACTCTTCAGTGCCTCAGAGAGCATGAAGGTCTTAGAAACCTCTTCGCTGAGATGTACGCTTAATTCAACGAAACACCTTAAACGAGAGAAACTTACCGGCCGGAGCTGCCTTTGCGGGGCACTTCGGCTGTAAGTCCGAAAAAGAATATTTTTAAAGGAGACTTAACATGGCTATTAGAAACTGGAAAGACATTCCTCTTTTCAAAGACGTAACCGATGAGCAGTGGAACGACTGGCACTGGCAGGTTGCACACAGACTTACTACCGTAGAGGAAATCGCACAGGTAGTAAATCTGAGCGATCAGGAGAAAGAGGACATCGCTAAGGTTATGGGCGGATTCAGAGTAGGTATCACACCTTACTACGCTTCCCTCATGGATCCTGACGATCCGAGATGTCCTGTAAGAATGCAGGCTGTTCCTACTCTTGCAGAGATGCACAGATCCGAGGCTGACGATGCAGACCCGCTTCACGAGGATGCAGACTCCCCGGCACCTGGACTTACTCACAGATATCCTGACAGAGTTCTCTTCCTCATCACTGACCAGTGCTCCATGTACTGCCGTCACTGCACCAGAAGAAGACTTGCAGGTGAAACTGACGGAGCAAGATCCAGAGAGGACATCGATGCATGTATCGATTACATTAGAAGAACTCCTGAGGTTAGAGACGTTCTTCTGTCCGGCGGCGACGCTCTTCTCGTAGAGGACGATACTCTCGAGTACATCATCAGCGAGCTGAGAAAGATCGACCATGTTGAAATCGTTAGAATAGGTTCCAGAACGCCTGTTGTAATGCCAATGAGAATAACAGACGATCTCGTTAACATGCTGAAGAAGTATCATCCAATCTGGCTGAACACTCACTTCAACCATCCTAAGGAGATCACTCCTGCTGCCGCAGAGGCATGCAGAAAGCTTGCTGATGCAGGTATTCCTCTCGGAAACCAGTCCGTACTCTTAAGAGGTGTAAACGACTGCAAGCACATCATGAGAGAGCTGGTTCAGAAGCTGGTTTACAACAGAGTAAGACCTTACTACATCTACATCTGCGACCTGTCCGTAGGTATCGAGCACTTCAGAACATCCGTTGCTAAGGGTATCGAAATCATCGAAGGTCTCAGAGGACATACTTCCGGATATGCAGTTCCTACATTCGTAGTAGATGCTCCGGGAGGCGGCGGAAAGACTCCTGTTATGCCGCAGTACGTAATTTCCGAGACACCTGACAAGGTAATCCTCAGAAACTACGAAGGTGTTATCACCACTTACACTCAGCCTCGTCTGCCTGATCTCAAGTGCACATGCGATTACTGCACCGGCAAGAAGACCTACAGATACGAAGGCGTATCCGCACTTGGCGAAGGACTCCAGATTAAGTCCATGGAACCTTCCCATCTGCTGAGACATGAGAGAAACGCTAGAAACGCCAAGAACAAGGCATAATAACGCATAACTCTTAAAAGCTATAGGGGGACCCATAAGGTCTCCCTATAGTGTACAGACAAAGGATTTATTTTTCAGATATGGGTTTACTCTACGATTTATCAAAGAAATACAAGTCTGTTTCCATCGTCGGAATGGCAAAGAACGCAGGTAAGACTACGGCTTTAAACTACCTCATAGAAGAAGCCATCGACGAAGGCGTGGCTTTGGGCATTACGTCTACGGGACGTGACGGCGAGAGCCAGGATCTGGTTACGGGTACGGAGAAACCGAGAGTTTACCTGGATGAGGGCATGCTCGTAGCCGTGCCGTCTCTTCTCTTCGACATGGCGGACGCAGGTCTTGAGGTGCTGAGAAAGACGAAGTATTCCACGGCCATAGGAGAGCTTCTAATCTGCCGCGTAAGGGAAGCGGGGTACGTTCAGGTGGCAGGGCCTGTCATCAACGCCGAGCAGAAGCTTCTCGCGGACGAGATGCTGGAGCTGGGATGCGACCTCATACTCATAGACGGAGCAATAGACAGAAAGACCATAGCGTCTCCGGACACGTCGGATGCCATAATACTGTCCACCGGAGCTGTGCTTTCCAGAAAGCTGAAAAACGTGGTCGACGAGACGGCTCACGTCGTAAACCTCTACAGATCTCCCGAGCTTGAACCGGGGCCGGTGAGAGACGCGATAGAGAAAAACAACTTTGACGACAAGATTATGCTCGTCACCGAATCCGGCGACGTGAAGAAGCTCGATCTTCTCACAGGACTTGGGGCTGCCAGCGAAATCAACAGCAGCATCGACGAGGATACAGGATATATATACATTCCGGGAGCTTTTACCACCAGCGTCATATCGGATATAAGCCTTCGGAATCTGAAGCAGGTTCAGTTCGTCTTAAAAGACCCTACCAAGATATTTGTAAACGCCATGGACTGGAGCAGATACAGGAAAAAGGGATTCAGACTGAGCGTGCTTAAAAACATTGAAATTGCAGCCATTACGGTGAATCCGTGGGCCCCTGCGGGCTACACCTTCGATAACCGTTTCCTCCTCGAGGAAATGCAGAAGGCCATTCCGGACATACCCGTGGTGGACGTAAGGATGTAACCATGAAACAGGGAAAAAACCGCAGACTTGCCAACGTGAAGACGAGACGGGAAACCGGCCTCGAATACGTTATGCTGAGTCTCGATCTTAATACGCCTTTCGGCAAGAAAAAGCTGAAGGAGACGAAGCCTTTCTATCCCGGAGACGAAGACGCTTTGAGAGCTGAACTCGACAGGGTGGAGCATATGATGCACTTTGTCAGACAGAACAGGAACCTTACCGACAAGATTCAGGAAGTATTCATGGAGGTAAAGGATCCCAGTCTGACGGTAACCAGAAGCGGAAGCTCTGTTCTTTCCGTCGTGGAGCTCTACGAGGTGAAATCCCTTCTCCTTCAGATGAGGCAGCTGAGAAAGCTTACCATGGAACATGAGATAGGGGACTACAGGGGAGCTCACTGCATAGAGGAGATGAAGGAGTGCTGCGCCCCGGAAAAGGCAGATTTTGGCGAAGACGCCGAGGACGCGCCGAAGGTTGAAACGGTACCTGAGGAATACTTCCTCGAGGATACGGAGGAACTTCTGGATGAGCTTGACCCGAGAGGTGACAGGCTGAACACCTTCTACATATACGACGAGTTCAGTCCGCTTCTCGGCGAATACCGTAATAAGAAGCGGGAGTTTGAAAAGAAGATACGCCGGGAACAGAAGGCGGCCAGGGATGAGCTGAGAAGAAATTACGGAGTCAACCTGACGCCGAAGTTCGACATAGTGGTGGCAAAATCCCATCCGGACTATGAGAAGATAATAAACCTTCCGGAGCTGGAGATGACCGATCAGGACTACATGAGCGTCACCATGCAGCTTAAGCCGACGGAAACCATTTACGGATATATCACCGAAATGGAAAAGCTTAACGAGGAGATAGACGCAGAGGAAGAACGCATCAGAGAAGTTCTCTCGAAGAAAATCTCTGAAAAGGCCGGCGTCATCCTGGAAAACTGCGACAAAATGGGCGCTTTGGATCTGGCTCTTTCAAAAGCCATATACTTCATAAGGCATAACATGACAAAGCCTGAAATCACGGATGAGCACGTTGTGGAGTTTGAAAACGGAAGAAACCTTCAGGTAGAGGACATCATAAAGTCAAAGGGCAAGGAATACTGCCCTGTGTCCATTTCCCTTAAGGACGGGGTCACCCTTATCACGGGAGCAAATATGGGAGGAAAGACCATATCCCTGAAGCTTTCGGGACAGATTCCGATTCTGGCCCAGTACGGGTTCTTCGTTCCTGCCGAGAGAGCCAAGGTAGGCCTTTCCAACTACATGCAGATTCTCATAGGAGACAGCCAGTCGGTGGAAAGAGGCCTTTCCAGCTTCGGAAGCGAAATGGAAGAGCTAAAGGAGATACTGGATAACGCCGAGGAACGTTCGCTGATTCTGGTGGATGAGATAGCCTCCGGAACCAACCCTACAGAGGGAACGGCTCTGACAAAGTCTTTAGTGGACTACCTCATGGAAAAACCGTATATTTCTCTAATCACGACGCACTTTGAGTCTGTAACGGAAAAAGAAGGCGTAGTAAACATGCAGGTGAGAGGACTTGCGGACTGCGACTTCAAGCTTCTCAACAGAGAGATACAGCATGCAAACCGCCGTGATAGAATAAATATAATATCCAAATACATGGACTACCGCCTGCAGCGGGTTGAAAACGAAGCGCAGGTACCTAAGGACGCCCTTTCAATAGCCTCTATGTTAGGCATAGACAGGGAGATTATTGAGGGAGCAAAAAAATATATAAGATAAGGAGAAAAAGGATGAAAAGCAAACTTAACCTTGACCCGAAAGTTGTTGACAGCGCCCGTCAGCATGCCGCAAACATCGCTCGCGACATGCAGGAATTCATCGACCGTCACACAACTGTATCCACCGAAAGAACTATCGTTAGACTTTTAGGTGTTGACGGCGTCGATGAAGTAGGTGATCCGCTTCCAAACGTGGTAGTGGACCGCATTAAGGAGGAAGGCGGACTTCCGACAGGTGCTGCTTACTGGATGGGTAACGCCATCGTTCAGACGGGAAAAGATCCTCAGGAAATCGCTGAGGAAATCTCAGCAGGAAAGCTTGAAATCACCAAGCTTGCAACCTGTAGCCAGGAACAGGCAGCTGAAGCTCTCATGCCTTACATAAAGAAGACCTTCGAGAAGATAGACATGCAGAAGGCTAAGCGTCAGGAGTACCTTAACACCATCGGCGAAGGTAAAGAGCCGTACATCTACGTTATCGTAGCTACCGGTAACATCTACGAGGACGTCGTTCAGGCACAGGCTGCCGCAAGACAGGGAGCAGACGTTATCGCCGTAATCAGAACTACAGCTCAGTCCCTCCTCGACTACGTTCCTTACGGAGCTACCACTGAAGGCTTTGGCGGAACATACGCTACTCAGGAAAACTTTAGAATCATGAGAGAGGCTCTGGACGAAGTTGGAGAAGAAGTAGGCAGATACATCAGACTCTGCAACTACTCCTCCGGAATGTGCATGCCTGAAATCGCGGCAATGGGCGCTCTCGAAAGACTTGACGTAATGCTTAACGACGCTATTTACGGAATTCTCTTCAGAGACATCAACATGCAGAGAACTCTGGTAGACCAGTTCATGTCCAGAGTAATCATCGGATACTGCGGAATCATCTTCAACTCCGGCGAGGACAACTACCTCACCACTGACGACGCTATCGAGGCAGCTCACACCGTAACTGCTTCCCAGTTCATCAACGAGCAGTTCGCAGTTCTCGCAAACATTCCTGAAGAGCAGATGGGTCTCGGCCATGCTTTCGAGATGGATCCTGCGACCGAGGACGGATTCCTTCTGGAGCTTTCACAGGCTCAGATGGCAAGAGAAATCTTCCCTAAGGCAAGACTTAAATACATGCCGCCTACAAAGTTCATGACAGGAAACATCTTCAGAGGCCACATCCAGGATGCGCTCTTCAATCTGGTAACCGTATGGACTCACCAGTCCATCCTCCTTACCGGTATGCTGACAGAAGCCATTCACACTCCGCTCATGCAGGACAGATATCTGTCTATAGAAAATGCTCAGTACATCTTCAACAACTGCAGACACATCGGAGATGAAGTAGAGTTCAAGGAAGGCGGAATTATTCAGACCAGAGCACAGGAAGTTCTTGCAAAGGCTGACGCACTCCTTGCGGACATCGAAAAGGAAGGACTTTTCTCCACCATCGAGCAGGGCAAGTTTGGCGGAGTTAAGCGTCCGTTCGACGGAGGACATGGTCTTGAAGGCGTTTGCACAAAGGGTGAAAACTACTTCAATCCATTTATCAAGATGTTTATGGATCATGAATAAGGAGGTTCACTGATATGGCAGAGACAAAGACAGCAAACACTCAGGTTGATTTAACCTGCGTTAAGCCTTACGGCGACGCTTTAAATGACGGTAAAATTCAGCTTTCCTTTACACTTCCCGTTCCTTACGGCGAAGAGGCTGAGGAATGTGCAAAGCAGTACGTTAAGAAGCTTGGCATCGACGAGCCTAATGTTGCTTACTACTGCGAGCTTACCAAGGGATATACTTTCTTCAACGTATACGGCTCCGCGCAGCCGACTATCGACTACACGGCAATCAACGTACCTAAGGTAGAAGGTACCGTAATGGATCGTGTTGAGTGCGGAGAGTGGATAGCAGAAAACATCGGCAGAGACATCGTTGTAGTTGGAGCTTCCATCGAATCCGATGCCCACACCGTAGGTATCGACGCTATCATCCAGATGAAGGGCTTCCACGGCCACTTCGGTCTCGAGAGATTCAAGAACGTGGTTGCTTACAACATGGGTTCCCAGGTTCCTTGCGAAGAGCTTATTGCTAAGGCAAAGGAAGTAAACGCAGACGCTATTCTGGTTTCCCAGACTGTAACCCAGAAGGACATCCACATCAAGCAGCTCACCAAGATGGAAGAACTCATGGAGGCAGAAGGCCTTCGCGACAAGATCATCCTCACCTGCGGCGGCCCTAGAATTTCCCATGAGCTGGCTCAGGAGCTGGGCTACGACGCAGGTTTCGGCCCTGGCAAGTATGCTGAGCACGTAATGAGCTACATCATGCAGGAAGTAAAGAAGCGCGGCTGGGAGAAGAAGCCTAAAATCGCTGACAGATAAGACGGATCAAGTAGATTGATATAGGTTAGCAAATGGAGACTGCACACAGGCGGGAATTCCCGCCTGTGTGCAGTCTCTTTTGCGTTTGCGCGCCCGGCCACTGGGAAGTGCGCCCGCACTCGGGTCAAAACGAAGTTCAGGCGCCCCTCATTGTGTGCCCCCATACCGGTAGTACCTCTCTATTAGCGCCTCTC
>CASFAX010000016.1 GCA_949292945.1 uncultured Bacillota bacterium
ATACTGGAACCTCTTAAGATTCAATCCGCAGCTTGCTAAGGAAGGAAAGAATCCGCTCATCATCGACAGCAAGGAAGCAACTGAAAACTACAGAGACTTCCTCATGGGCGAAGTTCGTTACAACTCCCTGTCCCTCAGATTCCCTGAGAGAGCTGAAAAGCTCTTCACCGAGTCCGAAGAGATGGCTAAGGAAAGATACGAACACCTCAAGGCTCTCCAGAAGAGTTACGACGAGGAATAGTACCTCACCCTACATATTGAAATTCAAAACACCCGCGCCGTGTATGGCGCGGGTGTTTTCGTATGACAGGGGTGCAGGCGGGCTGCATCGATGTGGGCGAGTTGCTGCTGGCGGTTGCTCGTGGGCAGCCAGTCAGCGCGCGTATCCAATGCTTGCTCTATTTTTTCAACCGACTTTGATAAAACAGCTGAATTCAGGGCTAAAGGTCAAGGCGATTTTTGCCATTTCTACCCAGGTTCAGGCGATTTGTAAAGAGAAAGCGCCGATTAGAACTGAAAATGTTCGACCTGCGGAAAGCAGGTAGTTGTCAACGTCAAAAAAGCTCTTGACCGGACTACTGAAAATGCGCATGGTGGTCAAGAGCTTTAACTATCTTATCTCATTTTTAATTTATGTGCCCGTCGTACACGGTTATGCCATTAAGGTACTCCTCTGAAATGGCCGGTATGAAATACGGTACGTAGGTGTGCAGTCCAAACTCCCACTCGCCACCGTCCACGTAGAATACGTAGTAAGGCAGGTAATATTCTTCGGTAATGTTGTAGAGATACTTAAGGCATACGCCGCTTATATCGTCCGGGTTGATTATATCCGGTTCTCCTGTAGGAGTATCGTACTGGCAGATGTAATCTCCTTTTTCCAGTTTCTTTCGGGCATCATCCAGGGAAATAAGAGGATAGTCTCCCAGTTTTTCGGCGGTGGAAAGGCCGTCGTAAATTCGTATGTACTGTAATTTACCGTTTTCGTCAGGAATGAAATCCGTGTACCGGAAATCGTGACTGAGCAATTTATCTTCCATAGTGCCGCTGTCGTCGTAAACATAGTAGCCGCGGCAAGAGACCGGATATGAGTTGGTGATGGTACCTTCGTTATCTGCGTAATCGTGGTCTATTCCGTAATCCTTGGTAGAATAGTACGCAGGGTTTTCATATCCTAGCAGACTTGCATACTCGCTGTAAAGATACTTCAAAGCCTCTGCGGCTTCGTCATCTGAGGTGCTGCCCTCGGTAAAGCTGTATTTTTCCGGAAGCGCGATAGCAGATTCAAATCTTACCTCGGTTTCCCCGTTCGCATAGACGGTAAGGGTCGTATCGCCGGTGGTGCCTGTAATTTCGGTAACGCCTTCCGTTTCCTTCATATCGTTAAGATAATCGGGGTATGTTTCGGTAACGGCTTCCCTGGACTGAAAAGTGAGGCCGAGAGCATTAGCCGCTGCTGAGAATCTCTCCTCCATTTCCTCCTCACTCAGGCCGATTGGCGTACCTGCCCTGTGGTATGAGAGGTTTTTGTACGCGGGCAGAGTTTCAAGGTCTGCATCAGGATTCCACGGGCTACCGTTTTCAAACTCCTCAAAGCTGTAAAGCCCTATGCCCGGAGCACGCGACCCTTCTGCTGTGTCATCAGGTTTTGTGGCGCCGGCCCTAGGAAGTACAGGAACCTCCTGCTCCGGAGTCAAAAATTTCTCTCCCGCTACTACTGCCAGTAGGATACAGGCTGCTGCCGCAAAAGTAAATATATATTTTCTGCCCCTTTTGCTCTTTTTGTAGGAAAGGGCTTCGGTGACGTATTTGTCGTCGACTTCGCCGAGAGCATCGGTGAATTTCTCTATGTTCATACTGACACCTCCCTTGAATTAAGATAATCGCGCATTTTGGCGCGGGTGCGTGCGAGGCGGACGGACACGTTTTTTTCGGAGAATCCCGTAAGAGCCGAGATGTCTCTGATGCTGTCCGAAAAGTAATACCTTCGCATAAAGATGACCCGGTTTTCCAGGGACAAAGTCTTCAGAAACTCCTCGATAATCCGCGCAAGCTCCGCCGACTCCATTTCGTCGTCTATGGTGTGCACGTCTGCCAGGCAGTTTTCCAGCTCCTCAAGAGCCACCGTGCACGAGCTTTTGCGCATCGCCGCAGAGTTGTGCCGGTAGCGGTTGATGGAGACGTTTCGCACTATCTTTGCAACAAAGGTCAAAAGGGGATTCGGTCTGGCAGGGGGTATGGCGTTCCACGTGCCCAGATACGCATCGTTGACGCACTCGTCGGCATCGTCAAGATTCCCGACTATATTAAATGAAATACTGCGGCATGTCCTGCCGTACTTTTCGTCCAGTGACGCTATGGCATCCTCGGACCGGGCGAAAAACAGCTGGACTATGCACTCGTCGGTCATGAAATCACCGGTCATAAAATCCCTCCTCTCTCTTACTATATATACTACAGATTTTGCGGGGGAATGCTACATCAAAATGTGAAGACGCCGGTTAATTTTTATTCTGCCAGCGGCGGCGCGTGTGCTCGGGAGAAAGTCGGGTGCTCGGGTGCCTGGGGCAAAGGTCAGTGCCTAGAACAGGGCCGGTGCGCGTGTGCCTGGGGCAAAGGCTAATGCTCGGAACAGGGGCGGTGCTCGGATTCTCCGATTTAATGAGGGCTTACGAGCACGAAAAAGCTCGGATTTCCACACGTTTATGGATTTTCCGAGCACAAAACACTCCTGTTAGCCGTCTCTGGTGGTACTCTCTCGTGAATTTTGCACAGATTCCGAGCACTTTCCCGCTCGTGACTTTGCAGATTTTGAGAGATTCCGAGCACGCCCCCAAAAACAGCCGGGAAATCAAGCATCGGCAGAGAATATTTTTGATAACAGAAGTTGTCAATCCGGCGGTTTTAGTGGTATACTTAAGTGTCAAAGTAATTTTAGAGTGTACCCTAAGCGCAGGGAAGCCGAGGCAGCCTGCCGCCTGACGCGAAAGAGGGACGCTACTGAAGGAGGAAAAAATGAATATGACTGGACAGAAGATGTCTGAGAAGGAGAAAAACCGTCAGATTCGGAAAGAGGCGATTGTTTCGGTTATACTGTATGCAGCCTTTTTCATCTGGTGGTACTTTACGGGCTACGGCATTGCGGAAAAGGGTACGACAGAGACGTACACCTACGTGTTCGGACTGCCGATGTGGTTTTTCTTAAGCTGCATAGTGGGCTATGTGCTTTTCGTGGCTGCGACCATCATAGTGGTGAAGTGCTTCTTTAAGAATTTTGAGTTGGGGCCGGAGAGAGGCGAAGAGCCTGACGGGGCCGAAGCAGCGCCAAAGACCGCGACAGCCGCGGCAGCTGAAACCGCGGAGCCTTTTACGAAAGGCGGTGAGATGAATGACTAAGTACACCGCTATCCTTATCGGAGTTCTCATAATATACCTCATCGTGAATCTGGTGGCAGGTCTTGTGGTGAGCAGGCAGCAGGCCAGAAGGGATGCGAAGAAGAGCTTTCTGAACAACTACTTCATGGGCGGGCGCTCCATGGGAGGACTGGTTCTGGCTATGACTCTTGTTGCAACCTTTACCAGCGCATCCAGCTTTATAGGAGGTCCGGGGGTGGCATATGAAAAGGGACTTGTCTGGGTTTACCTTTCCATGGTGCAAGTGCCCACAGCGTTTATCATTCTGTCCATACTGGGAAAGAAATTTGCGATTATAGCCAGAAAGACCAACGCCGTAACGGTGACGGATTTCCTCAGGGAAAGGTACGGCTCTAAAGCAGTAGTATGGTTTTCGTCCATATGTCTGGTGCTGTTTTTCATAGCCCAGATGATGAGCCAGTTTATCGGCGGAGCAGTTCTGTTTCAGTCCATAACAGGCCTTCCGTACATATACGGACTTGCACTCTTTGGCATAGTCGTAATAGTATACACCTCGGTGGGCGGCTTTAAGGCCGTGACTACCACCGACACAATACAGGGAATAATAATGGTGCTGGGAGGCTTCATAATCCTGTTCACCATAATATCCGCGGCGGGGGGCTTTGACAGCCTGGTCGAAAAGCTGAACGTGGAAAATCCGGACTGGGCCGACATAACTGCGGGCGGTTCCACTACAAAGGCTTACGTCATGTCCTTCTGGGTGCTGGTGGGAGTCGGAACTCTTGGACTTCCGCAGACTGCCGTAAGAGGCATGGGATTTAAGGACACAAAGGCTCTTCACAGCGCCATGATATACGGAACCATAGTTATAGGCTTCCTCATGCTTGTTATGCACATATCGGGCGTATTTGCGCCGGCAGTTTTAGAGCCTGACGAGTTTGAAACCACCGATTACGTGGTACCTGCAATAGTGTTGAAGTACATGAACCCTGTGGTTGCAGGACTTTTCATCGCGGCTCCGCTGGCTGCGGTAATGTCCACCGTATCGTCCCTTCTGATTTTGGCGTCGGCTGCCATCGTGAAGGATCTCTACCTTAACTACATAGCAAAGGAGGAGACAAAGGCGGCTGCAGGCTTTGACAGAAAGATAAAGCACATGTCACTTTGGGCGACCCTCATAGTGGGAGCCATAGTGTTCGTGTTCACCATATATCCGCCGGATCTCATAGTGTGGATAAACCTCTTTGCCATGGGCGGTCTTGAGTGCGCCTTCTTCTGCCCGATAATCTTCGGACTCTACTGGAAGCGGGCCAACACATGCGCCTGCCTGCTGTCTGGAGTAATCGGCGTTGCGGCGTTCATAATAATGACTACCTATAACGTAACATGGCTTGGATTTTCACCTATTGTGCCGTCGATTCTGATTTCAATAGTGACCTTCATCGCAGGAGCTTATGCGGGAAAGCGGACTGCTCCCGAAAGACTGGAGGTATTTTTCGAATAGACAGAGGAGGAATGAGTTTAATGTATTGCGTGAGAAAAGTTACAGAGGATTTGTACTGGGTAGGAGCTAACGACAGACGCCTTGCCCTCTTTGAGAACATCCACCCTATACCTGAAGGAACGTCCTACAACGCCTACGTTCTCATGGACGAAAAGGCTGTTCTCGTGGACACCGCAGACTGGGACGTTACGAGACAGTTCAGGGAAAATGTAGAGCACGTTTTGAACGGAAGAAACCTTGATTACATCATCATAAACCACATGGAGCCTGACCACAGCGCATCCCTTAAGCTGATGAGAGAGCTTTACCCTGACGCAGTGGTGCTTACTACCGCAAAGGCTGTAACCATGATGAAGCAGTACGGCCTGACTGACGAAAACGTTCAGGTTGTAAAAGAGGGAGATACCATTTCCTTCGGAAAGCACGAGTTCACCTTCTACTCGGCTCCGATGGTTCACTGGCCTGAAGTAATGGTATCCTACGACAAAACCGACAAGGTTCTTTTCTCCGCCGATGCATTCGGATCCTTCGGAAGCCTGGACGGAAGGCTGTTTGCAGACGAAGTGAACTACCAGAGAGACTGGGCTGAACCTGCCAGAAGGTACTACACCAACATCGTTGGAAAGTACGGCCCTCAGGTGCAGAAGCTCCTTCAGAAGGCGAGCGGTCTTGATATAGGTTACATTTGCCCGCTTCACGGTCTCGTATTCAGAAAGGCCGAGGACATAGCTTACATCGTGGAGAAATACGACAAATGGAGCAAGTACGAGCCTGAGGAAAAGGGCGTTCTCATCTGCTACGCTTCCATGTACGGAAACACTGAAGAAGCGGCATACATGCTGGCGGCAAGACTCTGCGACAAGGGCATGAGCAACGTGGAAGTGAGAGACGTTTCAAACACCCACGTTTCATACCTCATATCCTCGGCGTTCAAGCTGAGCAACATCGCACTCCTTTCCGTGACCTACAACAACAACCTGTTCCCTAACATGGCTAATTTTGTGGACGATATGGCAAGGCTGGGACTTAAGAACAGGAAGTTTGCGGTAGTTGAAAACGGCACCTGGGCGCCGCAGGCCGGCTCGGTTATAGTAAAGCACCTGGAGGAGATGAACGGCATGACCCTCATCGACGACAAGGCGACTATAACATCTTCGGTAAACGAAAACACCGCCGAGGTAATCGACAAACTGGCAGAAGAGATTATCGCGTCGATGATTTAAAAAAGTATATTTGACAGGGGGCATGAAAATCTGCCCTCTTTTTGTTTTAATCGGGAGGAAAAAATGATTTCAGAGAGAATAAAGCCGCTGGTTGCAGGAAATTCGGTCATAAGGGCCATGTTCGAGGAAGGAAAAAAGATGGCGGAGGAAAGGGGCGCTGAAAACGTCTTTGACTTCAGCATCGGAAATCCTAACGTGCCTGCACCGGAAGCGATAAACAGGGCGATGAAGGAAATCCTTGACGGCGAGGATCCGGTGAAGGTTCACGGCTACATGAGCAACGCCGGCTTTCCGGAGACGAGAAAGGCCGTTGCGGATAACCTGAACGAGCGGTTCGGCACGGCCTTCACCGAGAAGAACGTCATAATGACGGTGGGAGCGGGAAGCGCCCTCAACGTCCTTCTTAAGACAATCTTAGACCCGGGAAGCGAGGTCATCGTATTCGCCCCTTACTTTGTGGAGTACGATTCGTATATAGGAAATTACGGCGGCGTAAGAGTCATGGTGCAGACTTCCGAGGAAAAGGGCTTCCTGCCTGACGGGAAGGCTCTGGTAAAAGCCGTGACCGAAAAGACCCGGGCGGTTGTTATAAACAACCCGAACAATCCTACGGGGGTAATCTACCCTGAAGAAACCATCATGGAAATCGCAGAGGTTCTCCGGGAAAAGGAAGCGGAGTTCGGCCATCCAATCTATCTGGTATCCGACGAGCCGTACAGGGAGCTGGCCTACGGCGGCAGACAGGTTCCTTTCCTGACAAAATACTATAATGATACGGTGGTGGGATACTCCTACAGCAAATCCCTTTCTCTTCCGGGAGAGCGCATCGGCTACGTGCTCATACCTGACGAGTCCGACGGAGCAGACGAGTTCATCGACGCAGCCACCATCGCAAACAGGGTAAGCGGATGTGTCAACGCTCCGTCCCTCATTCAGCTGGCCATCGGAAGGTGCGCAGATTTAACCTGCGACATATCCTACTACGAAGACAACGCAAAGCTCATCTACGAAGGTCTGACGGCTCTCGGCTTCAGCTGCGTAAAGCCTCAGGGCGCCTTCTACCTTTGGGTCAAAGCTCCCGGCGGAGACGACAAAGCCTTTTCCCAGGCGGCAAAGAAGTACGGCATCCTGATGGTTCCCGGAACCTCATTTGCAGGGCCGGGCTACGTCCGCATTTCCTACTGCGTAGCAAGGGAAACAATCGAAAGAGCCCTGCCAGAATTTAAGAAGCTGGCAGAAGAAGTGATGTAAGGTGGCGCTGAGGGGTGCGATTTCCTTTGTGATTTCATGCCTGGGCTCTTGTCTGGGTTTTAAGGAATAGTTCGACAAAGACTTCTTTTTATCGCGTTGAGGTCGAACACTTTTTCGACAAAAACCGAAGATTTGGGGTCTGAGGTCGAACTTTTTTGCTGTTTTCAGTGATTTGATGACCAAAAAGTTCGACCTTCAGGCCGTTTTCAGGCTTTGATGTCGAAAAATCGTTCGACTTTTTCTCGGATTTCGCCGAAAAAGTCGAACCCGCCCGTGAATGCAGCGCCCCTAAGGCTACGCCAGTGATACCTGGTCCGCGCGAACCCGCCCGTGAGACCCAGCCCTCGTGAGCAACGCCCGCCCGCACAGCACCGCCCGCGAAAACAAAACCCCCGCGAACGACGTCAGCGGGGGTGTATACCGTGAATAAATTATTCCTTATAGTTTCTGTAAGCGTTGTGCAGGTAGTAGTAAGGGATTACCAGAAGCACGATGTTCACGATGATGGTCGCCGTGCCGTTTCCGCTCTGGAGGAACGGTACCAGCTGGCAAAGGAACAGGATTATTCCCAGAATGACCGTGAGAATGGACTTTTTGTTGGAAAGGGCAAGTCCGATAAGTCCTGCCAGAATTTTGAATCCGTTAAATGCGTAAAGTCCTACAAGTCCGCCGAGGGCTCCCTCGAGCTGTGTACCGGTAAGTTCGCCCGCGGCAACATCAGAGCCCAGAATCATTCTGATGCCGATGATGGATATAACTCCGAGAGCTATAACCAGAATGCTGGCTATTCTTAAGTGTTTACAACCTTTTCTCATTACAGTTATCTCCTTAATTAACTACATCCTATTTATTCTTCATAAGGTCTCTGATTTCGGTGAGCAGCTGAATGTCTTCAGGTACAGGTGCAGGTTCTGCTGCCGCCGCATCTTCCTCGGCTTTCTTAACCTTTGCAGACATCTTGTTGAACGCCTTGAGGACGAGGAAAAGTGTGAATGCGGTAATAAGGAACGTGATTATTGCCTGAATGAAGTTTCCGTACATTACGGAAGCACCGCCTACGGTGATGGAAAGGGAAGTGAAGTCGATCTGACCGAGGATAAGTCCGAGTATCGGAGTGATGATATCCTGGTTCAGGGAAGTCACTATAGCGGTGAACGCAGTACCGACGATAATGCCGACTGCCATGCTCATTACATCGCCCTTCGAAATAAACTTTTTAAATTCACGAATGAAAGCTTTCAATATTATTACCTCCTAAATTATAATCACACGAACTGAGCAATTGTATCAAAAAAAGTGCATCTTATCAATGCTTTTAAAATACAAAAGGTGGATGATATATATAGATTCTATTGGATAGATGGGGATATAGTGTATATAATTTTAGACGGAGATTAAAAGCTGACAGCGACATGCAGGAGAAGGAAGACAGAATATGAGCGGGACGATTTTAATGATTCTTGAAATAGCGGGCACGGCGGCATTTGCGGTTTCGGGAGCCATGATGGGAATAAGAAAGCAGATGGATCTTCTGGGCGTGCTGATACTCGGAATAATAACTGCAGTTGGCGGCGGAATATTGAGGGACATCATACTGGGTATAACTCCGCCGCTGGCATTCAGAGATCCGCTCTACACGGGAATTGCAGCCTTTGTCGCGGCGGCGGTGTTCTTCGCCGTAAAAAAGCAGGCGTCAATGAAAGGCCCTGTATACGAGACAGTGATGCTGATAATTGATTCGGTGGGACTGGGAGTGTTCACCGTAATCGGAATAAATACCGCCATGGAAAATGACAGAGATTACGGAGCGTTTCTGCTCGTTTTCGTAGGTGTGATCACCGGCGTGGGAGGAGGTCTTGTCAGGGATATGATGGCAGGCGAAAAGCCTTACATATTCGTAAAGCATTTCTATGCTTGTTCATCCATAATAGGGGCGGCGGTTTGTGTGGAAGTCTGGAAATTATTCGGTTCTGCGCCTGCCATGATAGCCGGAACGGCGGCGGTAATAATCCTCAGAGTCTGCGCTGCGGCTTTCCGGTGGAGCCTTCCCAAAATAGAAAATCTCCCGTCCGATATGAAAGACGGGAGATGAAGCGGTATATTATGTTATTCTTTTATTAGTTCCTTTACTGAGGCAGCAAGACCTGCAAGGCCCTGTATTTCCGAAGGAATGATGATTTTGGTGGCCTGACCGTCGGCAGCTTTTGCGAAGGCTTCCAGGCTTTTCAGCTTGATTACGGAATCGTCGGCTCCGGCGTCGCGAATCATGCGAAGACCGTCGGCAGTGGCTTTGTTGATCATGAGGATAGCTTCAGACTGACCTTCCGCTTCCTTGATTGCTGTCTGCTTCTTCGCTTCAGCCTCCAGAATTGCGGCTTCTTTCTGGCCCTCGGCAATGAGAATCTTGGATTTCTTTTCACCTTCGGCGATGAGGATTGCTTCTCTTCTCTCGCGTTCCGCTCGCATCTGCTTTTCCATGGCGACCTGAATGTCTTTCGGAGGGGTGATGTTTTTAACTTCAACACGGTTTATTTTTATTCCCCAGGCATCGGTAGCCTCATCGAGGACGAGGCGTATCTTCTCGTTGATGTGCTCTCTGCTGGTCAGAGACTCGTCAAGCTCCAGTTCTCCGATTATGTTTCGGAGGGTGGTAGCCGTCAGATTTTCAATGGCGTCGAGAGGCCTTTCTACACCGTAGGTATACAGTTTCGGGTCTGTTATCTGAAAGTACACGACCGTATCGATTTCCATCGTTACGTTATCCTTTGTGATAACTGCCTGGGGAGGAAAATCGATTACTTTTTCCTTTAAGGATACCTTTCCGGCGATTTTGTCGATGAGAGGAATCTTAAAGTGAAGTCCCACCTGCCAGGTCGCGCGGTAGGCGCCCAGCCTTTCCACCACGTAGGCTTTCGCCTGTGGCACGATTCGGATGTTGGATATGAGAAGCCAGATTATAACGGCTACGAGAATTATCAGTACTATGAATTTTACCATTTTGTTCCCCTTTCTTAAATAATCCCTTTTGCGGGAAAGTGTGACTAAAGCGAAGTGTCAGATGCGCCTTTTGGCAGGCCTTTTAAAGGCTCGACGACCAGCTTTACGCCTTCGATGGCGATTACCCTGACCGGAGTGCCTGAAGGAATTACAGCGTCAGGGTCTCTGCCCACAGCTGTCCATATCTGACCGTTCAGCTTAACCTGTCCGGCGGAGAAGTCCCCAATGTTCCTGACCACCAGTCCTTCGCAGCCTATGAGAGCATCTATGTTCGTCTTTTCCGACCCGGTTTTCAGCTTGTTTACGAAAATCTTTCTGGTAAAGACCAGAAGACAGATGGAAACCGCGAGAAAGACGATGATCTGGACGGGAATGCTCACATCGAACAGTGACAAAATGAGAGCCACCACTGCACCGGCGGCGAACCAGACGGTGGTAAGCCCTACGGTAATTGTTTCGATGATGAGACAGATTACGGCGATGATGAGCCAAATGATGGAGATGCTGACGGTAAATCCGCCTATTGTCATAGACTTTCACCCCTTTCGATATAAATACAAAAAATCCAATCCGCGCTGTTTTTGATACATAAAACTTTTCTACATTGTACCACAGAAAGCGAGTAAAATCTATAGAAATTTTCGAAAATAACGGCGGCCAAAATAATGCCGGCGAAATGGCGACGGCATAAAGGCGTGACAGAAATACCGCCGAAACATAAAAACCGCCCGCCGATGTGCATTCATCAGCGGGCAGATATAAGTTTAAGGAATCGAATAGGCTTTTTTAGGTCTCGCTTCTGTTTATTTTGCTGAGAGTCTGTCTCCCTTGCGCATTTCCGGAATATAGATTCTGAACAGGAATATTGCCAGGAAGAGAACCGCAACGGCTATACCTATGCCGTATGCCAGGCCCGTCATACCGTGGGAGCCCATCTGGAAACCTTCAGGTGCGTAGAGTATGTACGTGGCGCTGACTGCCGACATGAACGTTGCCGGAACAGTGCAGATGAGGGAGGCGTTCTTGCCTACGTTCCTGCACAGGTATGCGGCAGCTGCCCAGAGTGTAATCATTGCCAGGGTCTGATTTGACCAGGAGAAGTATCTCCATACTACGTTGTAGTCCATCAGGGAAATTATATAACCTATTCCCAGGAGAGGTACTGCCAGGAAGAGACGCTTCTTAAGGTTTGCCTGGTCGATATTAAACCAGTCGGCAAGGGTAAGACGCGCGCTTCTGAAAGCCGTATCGCCTGAAGTTATCGGGCATACTATTACGCCCAGCATTGCTATTACGCTGCCTACAGGACCGAGAAGGGTTTCGCACATATCGTATACGACTGTGGAATTTCCTCCGCCCAGATCCGAAAGATCCGAAAGACCGTGGGTAGGATTGTAGTAAAATGCTATGGCTGCTGACGCCCATATAAGAGCGATGACGCCTTCAGCTACCATGGCGCCGTAGAATATTCTGCGGCCCTGCTTCTCGCTGGTCATACATCTTGCCATCATAGGAGCCTGTGTGGAGTGGAATCCTGAAATGGCTCCGCACGCTACGGTTACGAACATGAGAGGCCATATAGGCTGTCCGTCAGGATTCAGGTTCTTAAACGTAAGCTCCATCATAGGGTGGGAACCGTTGTTGAGAACTGTAGCTCCGCCCACCATGAGGCACATAAGAATCAGGCATACGCCGAAAAGCGGGTAGATCTTTCCGATAATCTTGTCTATAGGAAGCAGTGTTGCAAGGAAATAGTATATGAGAACCACTATAGTCCAGAACTTCACGCCTGCCCAGCTCGGGGTGAGCAGTGCAAGAAGACCTGCAGGACCTACCATGAATACCGTTCCTGTCATTACCAGAAGTATTACCGAGAACACTCTCATAACCTGCTTCATGCCGTTACCCAGGTACTTTCCTGTTATCTCGGATATGCTGGCGCCGTTGTTTCTCTCGGAAAGCATACCGGACATGTAGTCGTGGACGCCGCCTGCGAAAATGGTACCGAGGACTATCCATATGTAAACCGACGGTCCCCACAGGGCTCCCGAAATAGCTCCGAAGATAGGTCCGAGACCTGCGATGTTAAGGAGCTCGATGAGGAAAGCCCTCCACGGTTTCATCGGCACATAATCCACGCCGTCAGGATGATCCACAGCAGGAGTTTTTCTGTCGTCCGGCTTAAATACCTTTTCGACAAAGGTTCCGTAAATCAGGTAACCAATAACAAGAGCTGCTAAACAAATGAAAAAAGTCAACATCTTGATTTCACCCTCTCTATATTTTTTTCCAAATCCTAAGATAGTCCTGTGAAAACAAAAAGTCAACTTAATTCAAAGTAAAAACTATAAGAAAATATGTATTAAGTTTATAAAAAGTTTATATTACATCCATCTGTCCATTTTTCTTCTTTCTCGGCAGGAGTATACTTATGATTCCGCACACGCCCATGAAGTAAGGGTAGAACAGGTACGGCATTATATCAAAGGATGTAAGGCCCGTCAGGCTGGCAGCGGAAAGAAGCTGGGCGCCGTAAGGTATGATGCCCTGGAACACCGAAGCGAATATGTCCAGAAGGGACGCGCTTCTGGTGGACTCTATGCCGTAGTCCTCGCTTATTTCCTTTGCGATAGGGCCGGAGATTACGATGGCGATTGTGTTGTTGGCGGTGGCGATGTCCACGAGGGAGATGAGGGCGGTGATTCCGAACTCGGCTCCTTTATAGGTGTGGATTCTGTTATGTATCTTTTCCAGAATGAACGCAAAGCCGCCGTTTTCCTTTACAAGAGCGCTTATGCAGGCTACCAGCATGGAGATGACGGTGATGTCGTACATTCCTGTCACGCCTTCTCCGATGGAGGAGAATATGGCCGAAGGAGCCAGGCTTCCCGTGCAGAGCCCCACCAGCACCGACAGAACCGTGCCCGTTATCAGGACCACGAATACGTTGATTCCGGCAAGAGCGGCGACGAGAACCAGTATGTATGGAATAACCTGAAGAAGATTGTAGCTCAGGCCTTCGGCTATCTCAAAATCACCGCCTCCCGTAATGAAGAAAAGAACTATTACGGTGGCTACGGCGGCGGGAAGGACGATGAAGAAGTTTCTCCTGAACTTGTCCCTCATCTCGCAGCCCTGAGTCTTTACGGCGGCGATGGTGGTGTCTGAGATCATGGACAGGTTGTCTCCGAACATGGCTCCGGAAACTACTGCGCCGATGCAGATGGCCATGCTGAAATCCGTCTTTTCGCTTATGCCGGCGGCGATAGGCGCAAGGGCCGCAATGGTGCCCATGGAAGTTCCCATGGAAATGGAAATGAAGCATCCAATTACGAAAAGCCCTATTACGGCTATCTGCGGCGGCAGAAGGGAAAGCCCCAGGTTTACGGTGCTGTCAACTCCGCCTGCTGCGGAAACGGCTCCGGAAAAGGCGCCGGCAGCCAGAAATATGAGGCACATGGTGATGATGTTGTCGTCGCCTACGCCTTTTGCCACGATGGTAATCTTCTCGTTGAAGGTTTTGCCCTTTGTCTGGAAGAAGGCAACCCCCAGGGCTATGAGAAAGCCCACCACGGCGGGCATGGCGTAAAAATCGTTGGTCAGGACTCCCGTGCCGATGAAGAGCACCAGGAATACAAGGATGGGGAGCAGGGCCAGGCCGCTCGGTTTAACATTCGTTTCTTTCATATCGTTCTCCGTAATCAATCCGCAAACCGGCATCGCCGGCGCAGAGCAGATAAAAAGACGGCCTTTGACATTCAAAGGCCGGTCTAAACTGTCGTACCGTTATATTTTATCAGATTAGATATGGTGGTGCAAGGCCAATTTGCGCACCCTGTGTCTGCGAACCGGAGTGTAGATGAGGCCGAGACTTCTGTTATACGCCTTGAAGCCCCAGGTTACAACGAAGGAATTTCTCTTCTTATGCTTCTTAAGGAACTCTCTTTCCGTTCCGCCAAAGGCGACTACTCCGTGCTCCTTAAACGACTTTATCAGGTCGTCGTTGCACCTTATGTCTCCCGCAAAATCGGTAAAGGCCATCCCGACGTACATCTCCTTATGAGAATCAGAGCCGCCGAAGCATGGCTTTCCGAATCTTTCCGCCAGAGCCTGGGCCAGCTGGTTGGCCCGGACAGTTTCGCAGGTGTTGAAACCTTCCAAAAAATCGAAGTCTTCCACCAGATGAGGGTTTTTGCGCATTTTGTTGAAGAACATGGCGCTGGAGCTTCTGGCGCCAAAAGGGTGGGCGGGGCCTAAAATTCCGCCTACGCCGTGAACGATTTTAACAAGATTCTCAACGGACATTCCCCTTATCTGCAGGACGCGAAGGTGGACGTCATCAGGGAGGATGACTATGAAGTGGCCTGCGTCCTTGGTGTCGTACTCTACTCCCTTTAATACGACAAAGTCTTTAAGTTCCGGCGGAAGGGCGTCCCGGCTGGAAAGCCAGTCTGCATATCCCTTATACGAATCGTGGTCCGTTATGAGCATGCCGCCGAAACCTTGAGATTTCAGCAGCTCTATATATCTGGCAGTCTCCACCTTGGAATCTATGGAGCCTGCTTTGGTATGGCAGTGCATATCGAACTTCATGAAAATCACTTCCTCAGGTTCAGTTTATACCCGCTGAGGTGTAAATACAAGTCAAGATTTGGTGAAATTTCGCGCTGGGAGCGCGGGGCAAGCAGGTGCAGACGAGGGATGCTCCGCAGCGTCATGGCTGCATGGAGCCCGTTCGTCCGAGGCCCGCTTCAGAGACAGGCCGGCCGCCGCCCTATTTCACCCTGACCTGAATCAGGGTCACGTACTCTTCTTCATCGGATGTGTCGTGATTATCTATTATGTAGATTTCAAGCGGGTCAGCCTGAGGGGTGAGACCGTGTTTTTTTGCGTACTCGAAAAGCTCCCGCCATCTTTTGGGCATCTGCCTGTAGGAGCCTTTGACCATGGATGACACGTACTTGCCGCCTGGCAAAATTTCGTCAAAATCCCCGGCATCGTCGTCAAGAATCGTGAACACTTTGTTGTAGTGGCCGTAGTTTCCCCCTGCAAGGTAGTCAAGAGGTATGGACGCCCCGATGTGGCCGTTTCCTATGAGGTAGAGCATATTCTGGCTCTTCTTCTGGAGTTTCTTTATGGAGAAGTCCACGTCGTCCTCTCTGGTCACGTTGTCGTTAAGCGCAAATATCTTTCTGTCGGAGAAGGTTTTAAGCTGTATGCTTTCAGAGCCTTCGCTGATGGAGAGAGCCTCTTCCATTCCCTGTATCCTGTATGTAAGCTGCCGCTTCAGCTGGGCAAGCTCCGCCATCTTCATATCAATTCTGTGAATTTCGCTTCTGAAAAGCTCCATGGTGGAGTCCAGTGTAAATCCGCTGAGATGCTTCTTTATCTCCTCCATGGAAAATCCTATGGAGCGAAGCTCCCGAAGGACGTTGAGGGTTCTGATGTCGCCGATGCTGTACATCCTGTAGCCGTTGGTATCACGCTTTGGCGAAAGAATCCCTATATCCTCGTAGTAGCGCAGGGAGTCGGCGCCGATGTTATAAAGAGACGAAATTTCTCCGATTTTGTAGTATTCTTTCAAAACATTTTCTCCTTTTTTGAAAAAAGCCCTTTACCTTGGTATTATACCAAGGTTTATAATCGATTTAAAGATAGCTTAAGACGTTTTTTAGAAGGAGACTTGATTTAAATGATCGAACTGAGCGGAGACAATTTAACTAAAGGCAATCTGAGGAAGCAGCTTTTGAAATACGTGCTGTCATCCATTGCGGCC
The DNA here is from genome assembly GCA_949292945.1 of uncultured Bacillota bacterium. Classification (GTDB taxonomy): domain Bacteria; phylum Bacillota; class Clostridia; order Peptostreptococcales; family Anaerovoracaceae; genus Avanaerovorax. The sequence continues at coordinate 16,127 of CASFAX010000016.1, forward strand.
ATGTGGGTGTTCACCCTTTACACCATGGTGGACGGAATGTTTGTGGCAAGAGGCGTGGGGCCGGACGCTCTGGCGGCGGTAAACCTTTCCATGCCGTTTATAAACTTTTCCTTCGGACTGAGCATACTCCTTGGCATAGGCGCAAGCACCAGGGCTTCCGTGTACAGGGGTCAGGAAAAGCATGACGAAGCCGACAAAATCTTCACCATGAGCGTTATAGGCGTCGCTGCCGTTTCCTTATTCGTAACGGCAGCGGCCCTTCTGAACCTTGAGAGACTGGCGTACTTCCTGGGAGCGACTGAGGTCACTCTCCAGTACGTAAAGCACTATCTGGGAATACTTCTCATATTCATACCGTTTTACATGACAGGATACATTCTGGAGGTTATGGTAAAGGCCGACGGCTTTCCGCAGAAGGCCATATTCTACCCGCTGGCCGGAGCCGTTGCAAACATTGGGCTGGACTACGTTTTCATCTTCCAGTTCCACTGGGGAATAGCGGGAGCGGCCTGGGCTACAGGCGCATCTCAGGTTCTGTCCTTCCTGCTCTTCCTGGAGCACTTCCTTGGAAGGAAGTCGGGATTCAGCTTCGTGAAGGTCAGGGTCAAGATAAGAGAGCTTCTCAGAACCGCAAAGCTGGGAATTTCCGACTGCGTGACGGAGTTTTCCATAGCCCTTGCAACCTTTATGTTCAACCACGTTCTCACCAGGACTTCAGGTGAAGAGGGAGTAGTGGTGTTCACCGTAATATCCTACGTTTCCCAGCTCATACTCATGACAATGGTTGGCCTGAACCAGGGTATGCAGCCTCTCGTAAGCTATTACTTTGGCCGTGGCGAGGACAGGGCAAAGAAGTACATATTCAGGCTCTCGATGAGAGTGGCAGCATTCTTTGCAGTGCTGGCCTGCGTCGCAGGAGTAATCTACCCGGACCCGGTAGTCGCAGCGTTTATAGACCCGTCAACAGAGCCGGAAATATTTGCTCACGGCGTTGCAGCCTTCAAAATGTACGCACCGGCCTTCCTGCCTCTGGGCGCAGTGGTGGTAATAAGCGGATACTTTACAGCCATCGAGCTGCCAAAGCAGGCAATGACCATTTCCATAGCCCGCGGCGCGGTGTTCGTAATAGCAGCCCTCCTCGTTCTCTCCTACATATTCGGAGAAAACGGCGTATGGGTTACGATGACAGTATCCGAGACCTGCTCCCTGATTCTCGCAATCGCCCTTTTCATAAGGTACAAGAAATCAGGCGACGACAGAGTGGCAGAAGCGTAGTTTTAAGCTTTTAAGACCCCCTGAGCCACGCCACTTGACTACATTACCACATGACGGACTAGGACAAGCAATCAGCTTTTCATAAAATATAAAGTTCCTCAATCGAAAGAGCGACCTGGAGGCAGAACCCGGGCCGCTCTTTCAGTGTGTGGCGGGCGTGGCCCTTACCCCCTATGATACTTGGTCGCGCCCCCTCGGTGCTCGGATTTCACTCAAAATCGAAAAACCACGAGCACAAAAAGACTCGGAATCGGTGGCCGCAACATGAAATAGTACCATCAGCACAGCCCAAATCAGGTTCCGCGTGGTACTGACAGAAGCAATTACATTGAAATAGTAGTACTTTCGTACTCGTTAAATCAAAAATCAGTTATGAATACGAGCATCAGTCTAGGCATACGGTTTATAAATTGATGAATTGCGTGGCATAATTCACTTAAGTACACAGAGGAAAAATCTTCCGCTCTATATTATATTGCGGTTATGTAAATTGCCTCTAAAACAGGGTCTAGACCTTAACAAAGTTAAGGCATGAGGGATAATCTGATGGACTTTTACTTAACCGGGGCGGAAATTAGAGATGAAAAGTGGGGTAGAGGCAGGTGAGCAACTCTAAAATTGACAATTAATGGTAATTATTGGCTTAAAATCGGCTTTAGGCAGTGTGAAATACATGATGATAGGGTGTTAGTTAAGGTTTTCGGCACTCAGAAGCTCATTTTACCTTAACTCTGTTAAGGTAAGAGCGCTGAAACACCATGGTTTTACTTAACTGCACATTTTGATAAATTCCTGTTCACCGTGACAGCCAGGAAAGCGAGGCGTTTGACCTAGCGATGGCGACATGGCAAAAATGTCAAAGCAGAATTTTACCTTGCACGGGTACCAAAGTCTAAAAGTCAAGGGAATCGACATCAGGCGGCGCGTTAGTCTTGACATTTTTGCGGGGCAGTAGGTGTTTCGCAAAAATCACCTTGACCTGGCCGCCTGATTCCTGCACTGAGGTCAAACGAGCGGTGGCTCCCGCAAAATTCCATGCACCACATTCCACACAAATGAAAACAGCCCGGGCGATTAACGCTCCGGGCTGCTTTCATGACGGGGAGAGCCGTCAAGGAATATGGAAAATATATGTCAGCTTGCGATTTGATGTGCGCTTTCGCTAATCGGAAGGCGGAAGGACGTTCGGATCTCATGGCACTGCGACTTGCGACTGTCGTCTATCGACCTACTGCCTGCCAGTTTACGCTTTGCCTAGTACTTTATAATCTTCACTATCTGGATTACGACGGTCGGCGCAAGGGCGAGGGCCAGTATCCAGCCGATCTGGGAAGCCGTAAGGGCTGCGATTCCGAATGCGCCGGCTGCGAAAGGCACCAGCAGTATGCAGAACAGCAGGATTGCGCCGAGGACGAAGGCTCCGATGGTGTACACGTTGGTGAAGAGGCCTAGTTTGAATATGGACTCCTTACCTCTGGAGTTGAAGCCGTGCCACAGCCTTGCGAGGCAGAGGGTGGCGAAAGCCATGGTGGACGCCGTGGAGGCATCTGTCCTGAGCCCTATCATAAAGGCCGCAATAGTTGCAATTCCGATTACCAGTCCCTGAAGTCCTATCTGGATGAGGGTCGGTCTGGTGAGCACTGACTCGTCTCTCGGGCGAGGTTTCTCGCTGAGAAGGTGCGGATTGGTCGGTTCCATGCTTATGGCCAGGGCAGGCAGGCTGTCCGTGATAAGGTTTATGAACAGAAGCTGCACTGCGGTAAACGGCGTCGGCAGAGCCAGAAGCGATGCGTAGAGAACCGTCAGTATTGCCGCCGAGTTTCCCGAAAGGAGGAACTTGATGGCGTTCTTTATGTTCTCGTATATGTTTCTTCCGTTGAGAACGGATTTTATGATGGTTGCAAAGTTGTCGTCGGTGAGAATCATGGAAGCCGCATCTTTTGCCACTTCCGTTCCCGTAATACCCATTGCCACGCCTACGTCGGCACTCTTGAGGGCAGGGGCGTCGTTTACACCGTCTCCCGTCATGGCTACGATGTTGCCCATATCCTGCCATGCCTGGACGATTCGGATCTTGTTGTCCGGGCTTACTCTTGCGTAAACGCTTATGTGAGGAAGCTTTTCGCGGAGAGTAGCGTCGTCCATGTCGTCAAGCTCCGTACCGGTTACAGCTATGTCGCCTTCCTGAAGGATTCCGATACGCCTTGCGATGGCGGAAGCCGTAATCTTGTGGTCGCCTGTAATCATGATAGGCTTGATGCCTGCGGCGATGCAGTCGGCAACTGCCTGAGCGGACTCAGGTCTAGGAGGGTCCATTTCGGCGATAAGTCCGAGGAAACGGAAATCCTTTTCGTCGTCAAAGTCGAGGTCTCTCGGCTCGTCAAAGGTCTTTTCCGCAAAGGCCAGAACTCTGAGGCCCTGGTTGGAAAGGTCAAAGTTATACCGCCTTATCTCTTCCTTTTTCTCTTCGCTGAGACCGGAAACCCGGTCGAGGATTACGTCCAGAGCTCCCTTTGTGTACATGGTTACGGTGCCGTCTATGTCGTGAAGGGTGCTCATCAGTTTTCTGTCGGAGTCAAACGGAAGCTCTGAAAGGCGCGGGTACTTTTCCTTTACTGCGTCGTAGTTGCCGCCTTTGGCCACGTAGTAGTCGACAAAGGCTGTTTCCGTAGGATCTCCCTTTGTCACGCCGTCTGCAATAACCGTGTCGTTGCAGAGGACTGACGCCTGAAGCAGTGAATCTATGAGATCATCGTCACAATAAACCTGTTCCACCGTCATCTTGTTCTGGGTCAGGGTACCGGTCTTATCCGAGCAGATAACGGACACACAGCCCAGACCTTCGACAGCGTTCAGCTGCTTTATTATGGCGTTCTGGTCTGCCATGCGGGAGGTCCCGATGGCAAGGGAAATTGTTATGATGGAGGATAAAGCCTCCGGTATGGCTGCAACCGCAAGGGCTACAGCGAATAGAAGTGCATCGGTTACTTCCATATCTCTGTATACGGAAAGACCGAACACGCCTATACAGATGATGATTATCGCCATTGAGAGTTTTTTGGAGAAGCCGTCCATGGTCACCTGAAGCGGCGTCTTTCTCTCGGCGGTATTGTTCATAAGGTCGGCGATTTTGCCAAGCTCGGTGTTTACGCCGACGCCGGTAACTACGGCAAGTCCGCGTCCGTATGTTACAAGGGAACCTGAGAATACCATGTTTTTCTGGTCTCCCAGGGCCACCTTATCTCCTTCGATGACGTCTGAGAATTTCTCCACGCCTTCGGATTCGCCGGTGAGGGAGCTTTCGTTAACCTTGAGGGAATAGCTGTCTATGACGCGGGCGTCTCCAGGAACTATGTCCCCGGCTTCCAGCCTTATTATATCTCCGGCAGCCAGGTCCTCAGCCTTTATCTCCATGTGCTCGCCGTTTCTTATGACTTTGGCGGTAGGGGAGGACAGGCTCTTCAGGCTGTCCAGGGACTTTTCAGCCTTAAGGTACTGAACGGTACCAAGTATGGCGTTGAGGATAAGTACGGCGATGATTACTGCGGTACTTTCCACGTTTCCCGTAGCCATGGAAATCATGGCCGCTATTATAAGGATTATTACGAGAAGATCCTTGAACTGGCTTAAGAAGACGGCCAGTACGCTTTTCTTCTTCTTCTCGTAGAGCTTGTTGGGACCGTATTTCTCCAGGTTTTCCTTCACCTGGGCATCGGTAAGGCCACCCGTGCCTGTGCCGAACTCGGTCATAACTTCGTCGATTTTCTTGTTGAAGTACATTGCATTTCCTCCTTCGTCGTGCTAAAAAAGTTTAACTTCGGGGGAATAGAAAAAGACTTCCAAGATGCCAAAAGAAATAACATCTTAAAAGTCTTGCTGTTTCAAGTAAAAGCGGTCTGCATCGATGTCTCCTTCGGACGTCATGCAAACGGGTAATTGACGCAAATTACTGCGATTAGTCGCCAGCTACTCCCTTTTAAAGAAAGTGCTTTTTCTATTCTGTTTTGTCTTGACGATACTATAACACTAATAAATTGATTTTGCAAGAGATTTTTTGTATGATATTTTCAGACATCGAAAGGAGCGGGCAGATGACAAAAGACGACAGATATTTAGAAGGACTCATAGAGGACAAAATCGAGCGGTGCCGCAGCCGGTACTCTCCCGAATACACGACTTTTTTAGACGCTCATCAGCAGTCGGTGGCGAGAAAGCTTGTGAGCCGGACGGCGGCAGGAGATGTAAACCTCTGCTTTTTCGGGGGTTACGATGATGCGGAAAGGGTTGTTTTCATGGCTCTTCCCGATTATATAACTGCGGAAGAGGCTGCACCCTTTGCGCTTATAAGGGCGACGTGCCGGGAGGGCGGACGGCCTCTCACTCACCGGGATTACCTGGGCTCTCTCACAGGCCTTGGCATAAAGCGGGAGCTTACAGGAGACATACTGGTTCGGGATGACGGGGCTGATATAATCGTCATGGAGGAAATCGCTGAATTCATAATGACAAACTACGCCAAAGCGGGCAGAACGGCTCTTTCCCTCACCCAGGCGCCTCTTTCGGAGCTGATGATTCCCGAGAAGAAAGCCACCGTCGTAAAGGACACTCTTGCATCTCTTCGCCTTGACAACGTGGTGGCTTCCGCCTTCGGACTTTCCCGGACAAAGGCTGCAGAGGCCATAAAGAGAGGAATCGTATTCGTGGACAGCATCGAAGCCCTTAAACTCGATATGCAAATTGGAGAGGGCAGCAAGGTGGTTCTCCGCGGTTCGGGCAAGGTGTATTTAAAGGAAATCGGCGGAAAGTCCAGAAAAGACCGGATATACGTTACATTTGAAAAGTATTGAAGCCGGCATATTGACGGAAAGGACGGAAGTCTGCGGACAACCGTCCTTTTTACGTATATTTAACATTACCGGGGTGGAAAGTTTAACACCGGAAGCCGTAAAATCAAATCGATTAGAAGGATAATGGGATAGGTCTATTCTCAGGCAGGCTGAATCTGCAGTGTAAAATGAGGGAGATAAAGAACTTATGAAAGGAAAGCGTTTTACGGCGGTGATACTCCTGGTTTTCATAATCTGCACTCTGGCGGCGGGCTGCGGCAAGAGCGGTGAAAGCGGAGGAGAAAACGACGATAACATATCATATGCGGGAGGGACACTCAAAATAATTTCCGGTTCCGAAAACAAGGAACTGGAGCCGATACTGGAGGAATTTGAACGCAGGGAAGGTATAGAAATCGAGATGACGTACAAAGGATCCCTCGATATAATGCGCCAGTTAGGCGAGGAGGATATACCTTACGATGCGGTATGGCCCGCAAGTTCTCTGTGGCTTACTACGGGAGATACGGATCACCGGGTTAAGCACGCCGAATCCATATCAGTATCGCCGGTGGTTTTCGGAATTAAGCAGAGCCTTGCCGAGGAGCTGGGTTTTGTGGACGAGGAAGTGTCGGTAAGCGACCTTCTGGAGGCGATTCAAAGCGGAAGCCTCAAGTTCTGTATGACCAGCGCCACTCAGTCGAACTCCGGAGCCAGCGCATACATAGGATTTCTCTACGCCCTTTTGGGAAATCCGGAGGTCATAACGTCAGACGACCTGCAGGATCCCGCTCTCAGGACGGAAATACAGAATCTGCTCGCGGGAGTGGACAGATCCTCGGGAAGTTCCGACTGGCTTAAGGACATGTTTCTTCAGGGCGATTACGACGCCATGGTCAATTACGAGTGCCTGATGATACAGGCAAACCGTCAGCTGGAAGAACAGGGAGAGGAGACTCTCTACGTTGTGTATCCTTACGACGGTCTGTCCATCGCCGACTCGCCTCTGGGATATGTGGATAACGGCGACGACGACAAAGAGGGCATGTTCCTGAGACTTCAGGAATATCTGCTCTCCGAAGAAGTGCAGAACCAGATACAGAAGACAGGACGACGCACCGGATATACGGGCGTATCTGAGGAGAACCGGGACGTGTTCAGAGCTGACTGGGGACTGCAGCCGGACAGAGTACTTTCCCCGATAAAGATGCCGGCGACAGACGTACTGTTTGAGTGTCTGGATCTGTATCAGACCGATTTTAAAAAGCCGTCGCTTACGGTATACTGCCTGGATTATTCGGGAAGTATGGAGGGCGAGGGAAACCGGCAGCTGGTTCAGGCCATGGAGCAGATTCTGATTCAGGACAACGCGCGGAAGAATTTCCTTCAGGCATCGGAAAACGAGATAAACATTCTGATACCGTTTAACGGTTATGTCATAGACACCTACACCGCCGAAGGAAACGGAAGCGATCTGGAGGCTCTTTACGATAACGTGAAGAATCAGATGGTGGGAGGGGACACCAACATGTACGCTGCCGCCTCCGCCGGAATAGAGATGATGAAAAACTACGATCTTTCAAAGTATACTCCGGCTGTGATACTTCTGACCGACGGGCAGTCGGGAGGCTCTCCTTCGGATTTTCAGGCGGTTTACGAGAGCCTTGGAGTAGACGTTCCGATTTTCTCCATAATGTTCGGACAGGCGGACGAAACCCAGCTTCAGCAGCTGGCAGACTATACCAACGCCAGGGTGTTTGACGGACGGGAAGATCTTACGGAGGCATTCCGCAGCGTAAAGGGGTATAACTGATGAAAAGTGACAAATTGAGAATGGCAGTATCCTCTGCCTTTTCAGGAGCGGTGTTTCTTGTTCTGTACCTTGTCATGGACTGGCACCTTGCGGTATGCGTGCCGCTCTGCATCGGCACATACTTCGGACTTTTTTTCTTCCTGAAGCCGAACAGAAAAATAGGGGGCATCGACGTGGAATCCATGGCAGACGGAGAGGAAATCGACAGGCTCCTGACCGAAGCGGAAGAGGATATAAGAAACATAGGAAAGACGGCGGCGAAAATAGAAGACGAATATGTGCGCAGAGATGCCGAAGCCCTGAACAGCTCCGGCGTGCAGATTCTCGACTATCTTAGAGAAAATCCGGACAAGGTGATGCCGGCAAGAAGATTCTTCACGTACTATCTGGATACGGCCGCAAGGCTGATTTCAAGATATGTGGAATTTCAGGCGACGGGACTTAAATCCGGGGAGGTAAGAGAGATACTGGAAAAAACGGCAGGAGCCCTTCCCGTGCTTCAGAGCGCCTTTGACAGACAGTTCACCCATCTGATGCAGGGAGAGCTGATGGACGTGGAGGCGGATATAGAGCTGCTTAAGAGTACCCTTGAAATGGAGGGCGGTAGATAATGAAAACAAAAGTTACGGGTCTTGTCATACTGCTTGCTGTCATAGCCGTCGCAGTGGTCTACGCTTCCGTAGGAAGGAGCGCAGTGGAGATTACCGAGATAAACGGCTACGTGGGAGGAGAGAAGATCGGACTGCTTGAAGATGAAGATGTGCAGGAGATACTTCACGACCGGTACGGTCTGGTTCTTGACTATGCGAAGGCAGGCTCCATAGACATGATAACTGCAGATTTTGAGGGAAGAAACTTTCTGTTTCCTTCCAACCAGACGGCCCTCGAACTTTACAGACAGATAAACGGCGATCCTCTGAAGAGTGAAATAGTTCTCAACACCCCTATAGTCCTGTACACTCACAGCGCAGTGGCGGAGGCTCTTACCGGTGCAGGGATGGCATCTGTGAAGGACGGTGTATACTATGTGGACATGGTAAAGCTGACGGAAGCGCTTGAGAAGGGAACAAAGTGGTCAGACATAGGAATGAATCAGCTTTACGGCAGCATAACCGTAGGAACCACGGACCCTACAAAATCGAATTCGGGCAATATGTTTGCGGGGCTCATAGCCGATACCCTCTGCGGAGGAGTGGCAGACGAGAGCAATATAGATGAAGTTATACCCCGTATTCAGGCCATTTTTCAGCGGCTTGGCTACATGGAGAGCTCGTCATCAGATCTCTTTGATCAGTTTCTTAAGACGGGAATGGGCGCAAAGCCTCTCATCGCAGGATATGAGAATCAGCTTCTGGAGTTTGCCGCAGAAAACCCGGATACGTGGGATGAGATAAAGGGGGATATAGTGATGATGTACCCGACGCCTACGGTATGGTCCTCTCACGTGTACATTGCCCTGGACGATGCGGGAGCTCTCGGAATCGACGCGCTTTTAGACGAGGAGGTACAGGAGCTGGCATGGGAAAAGCACGGATTCAGAACGAGAGTATACGACACGCCGACAGATGCGGATCATTTCGGAGTATCGGGAATAGCCGAAGAACTGACACAGATAGCGCCTATGCCCGACGCCGGAACCATGGACAGGATAATCAAGGCGCTGTCATAGTGCTTCTAATTAAGGAAAGGAAAAGATTATGGCTAACGAAATCACATTGGACACTCTGCTTTCGGGAGGCGGCGCAGGCGTGCCTGCGGAGATAAAGCCGACCGACATTGAAACGGTTAACGCGCAGGTGGAACAGCTGAGCCCGGAGCAGCTGGCGAGAGCAGAGGAACTGAAAAACAGCATAGATCTGACGGATTCTCAGACGGCGCTTCAGTACGGCGTAGGGGCACAGCGAAACATATCCGGATTTTCCGAAAACATACTGTCCCAGGTAAAAAACAAGGACAGCGGCTTCGTTGGGGATCTGATGTCGGATCTGGTCATAAAGGTGAAGGACGTGGGAGTGGACGAGCTGAGCCAGGGGCTTTCAGGAAAGCTTCCGTTCTTCAAAAGCGCGGCAGGCGCCATAAAGAAGTTCATGCAGAGGTATGAAAAGCTGGAGGTTCAGATAGACAGGATAGAGCAGCAGCTTGAAGAAGCCAGAATGAAGATGCTGAAGGATATAACCATGTTTGACACGCTCTACGAGAAGAACATGGAATACTTCAGGGAGCTGCAGGTATATATAGCCGCAGGAGAGGCCAAGGTGAAGGAGCTTCGCCAGGAAACCCTGCCTAAGCTCTACGAGGAGGCATCTGCAAAGGGCGACTCCATGAGCGCTCAGGTGGTGCGTGATTTTGAGGACACTGTCAACCGGTTCGAAAAAAAGGTTCACGATCTGAAGATGAGCAAGACCATTGCAGTTCAGACGGCGCCGCAGATAAGGCTGATACAGAACAACGACAAGATGCTGGTAGATAAGATACAGACAGCCATTCTCAGCACTATTCCGCTCTGGAAGAGCCAGATAGTTGTTGCTCTGGGTCTTCACCGCCAGAAGAATGTGCTGAAAATGCAGCAGAGCGTCAACGAAGCGACAAACACTCTTCTCGCAAAAAATGCAGAGCTTCTGAAGCAGGACAGCATCGAGGTGGCAAAGGAGTCGGAGCGCGGCATAGTGGATATGGAAACCCTTAAGAAGGTAAACGACGACCTGATAAGCACAATAGAAGAAACACTGAAGATCCAGCGTGAAGGCAGAATAGCCCGCCAGAATGCGGAGAAGGAACTGACGGATATCGAGTCCAGACTGAAACAGTCAATCATAGCAGCTGCACGTCAGTAGGCGGCATGCGATTTATTCCCAAGATTGTCATATATCATACAAATAAGAAAAGGCTTCCCGATTAATTTCGGAAAGCCTTTTGTCATCCTGTGATATTTTCGGCTTATGAAACCGGTTCGGGGAAGCTATATATTCTTAGCTTCCTCGTGTCTTTTAACCTTGCCGGTGGTAGTCTTGATCATCGGCTCGTCGGTGGTTATGATGCGGAGCATCTGCTTGTAGGCAGGAAGCTCTTCGTTGATTGCGTCGATGTCCTTTTTAATGTGCTCGTGGATGGCCTCGGGATCCGTGAGACCGCAGCCTCTTTCCATATATTCTTTGTCGTATACGATTTTGGCGCAGATGGCAAGATCCTTGTGGTCGCCGTCCTTGTGTCTCGGCTGGCCGAATACCATGCACTCGGTCACGTAAGGCAGGTTGGTGAGAAGAACTTCCATCTCCTCAGGGTAGACGTTCTTGCCGTTTTTGAGAACTATGACGTTCTTCCTGCGGCCGCGGATGAAGATGTAGCCGTCCTCGTCCAGGGAAACCAGATCGCCGGTGTGAAGCCAGCCGTCAGCCAGAACTTTGGCCGTTTCCTCCTCATTTTCGTAGTAGCCTTCCATTACGTTAGGACCTTTCGCCACAAGTTCGCCGATGCCTTCCTCGTTCTCGTCTATGATTCTCAGCTGCACTCCCGGCATGGCTCTTCCGATGGAGCCGGTCTTTCTTTCGGTCGGTGTTTCGGCGGCGAGAACAGGGGCGGACTCTGTCATTCCGTAACCCTGAACGGCCTCGATTCCAAAGGCTCTGAAACCTTCAAGGGCCTCCGGGTCTATGGCGGAGGCGCCGCTTATTACGTATCTCAGATTTCCGCCCAGCTGATCAAGGACAGACTTGAAGATTTTGCGGCGGGCGTCGATGCCTACCTTCATGAGGGCTTTGGAGATTTTCATTCCCCGGGCGAGAGTCTTTTCCTTGCCCTGTTTTTTCACGGTCTGAATTATTTTCTTGTATATACTCTCGATGAGAAGAGGCACACAGACGAACATGGATACCTTGTATTCAACGATGTTCTTCTGCAGATATTTCAGGCCGTCGCAGTAGGTGGTGGTGACTCCGGCCGCAAGCATTACGCACTGGCCGGTGGAGCCGAAGGTGTGATGGTACGGCAGGAACGCCATGGTGACGTCGCCGTGTCTTATGTCCTCCACCTGGAGCATGGCGTAGATGTTAGCCGTGATGTTGTACTGGGAAAGAAGAACGGCCTTTGCCATAGAGGTGGTTCCCGACGTGAAGAGGATTATGGACCACTTCTTTCCGTCAAGCGGGATTTCCATGTAGGAGGTTTCACCCTTTGTCAGAGCGTCACGGCCTTCCATCGATATGGTCTCAAGAGCCGTAAACCCGGGAATTTCGTCCATACAGATAAACTCGGTAAGACTGGTCTGACCGTTTTTCCTTATCTCGTTTATCATATCCGTGTGATCTTTGTCAAAGACAACGACATCGGCGTAGCTTCGCTCAAGGGACGACTCGGCCTCCTCCATAGGAAGCCCCTTATCAAGAGGAACGCATATTCCGCCTCCGCAGAGCACTGCAAAATACGCCAGAACCCATTCGTATCTGTTCTTTCCTATTATGGCCACTCTCTTATCCAGAAGTCTCCGCTTCATAAGACCCGTTCCAAGAGCGTTGACATCATCGAGAAACTCCTCGAACTTTATATGCTTATATGTCACCTCGCCGCCGTTTTTCTTCTTCAGAATAAAGGCGTCGTCGCCTCTGTAGGCGGTCGCGGCGTAGCTTAACATTTCACGGAAATTCTCGTGAAGCTGTGCTTTATACACAGGCGTAAGACATGGTATTTCTCTCACTTTGTCCAGTCCTCCTTAAAACAACTCATACATCAATATTATACTATATTTTCAGGCGGTGGGCCAATGGAATTTTTTGTAAAAATTTCTTGATTATGGATTGGTAGTGGGGTACAATCTTGGAAAAGAAGCACTCCGGCGAGAGAAGTGCCGGGCGGCGAAAACCGTGAAGAGCGCATTTTGACGGAAAAGTCCGGGCTGAGGAGCCCGGAGAAAGGGGAGAAACTTGGATTTAAGAATTTTTGCGGAGGAAGAGATTATGCGCCTGGAGAAACAGCGCACGAAATATGAGAAAATGCTGGAGGGGCTCCCGAAGGGAAAGCTTAGTCTTGCCGTTGTCAAGGGCAAGAAGTACTACTATCTTAGAGACAAAGGGGGCAAAAAGTACATAGGAGACGGAAATTCGGAGCTGGTCAGAAAGTTACAACTGAGGAGGTTTTTAGAGGATTATCTGACAAAGACCGGAGAACATATGAAATTTGTGGAGAATTTCATAGACGGATACAGCGTAGTAACGCCGGACAGTGTTTTAGCAGAACTTCCTAAGACTTATCGTGGAGAGAAAGTACTGGGTGATGCCGGTATGGTATTTGTCGACGGTGGGGAGTGGGCGGCGGAGCCGTATGAAAAGAGCACGTTTCGGTCACACGAATTGAACAAAAAGACGCTCAAAGGGGATAATGTGCGATCGATGGCGGAACTTGCCATAGCAAATATGCTTTATTCCCTCGGAATTCCGTATCGCTATGAAGAAGTACTGTGGTTCGGTGAAACGAGAGTCATTCCGGATTTCCGCATTTATTCACGGAAAACGGGAAAAATAGTGATTCTTGAGCATTGCGGCATGATGAATAATCGTGACTATTATCAGGCATTTTTTTGGAAGCTCCGTCAATACGTAGATAATGGATATACGCCGTGGGAGGATGTATTCTTCACATTCAACTCAAGCGACGGCAACATCAACACCCAATCCATTATGAGAATTATAGAGACGTACTTTACCTGAGACATAAAGTAGAGCCATAAACGCAATGATGTCGCATCTGTTTAATGAAATTATCGGTTATGTAAACTATGGTTATAAGCGGCTCCTAACCTTAACAGAGTTATGGTTTAAACTGAATTTCGGAGGATTTAACCATAACCAGGAGACAAAATTGGCATTGGAATGTCTGTAAATTGATTAAAAATGGGAAATAAAGGAATGAACATTTTAAAACTACGCGCTTAATAAGCAAAGTAATCACAGGTAAAGCGCCATTTTTCTCCGATGCCGCACTTCGGTTATGGTTTATGGACATAATTGAGGTGGTTTCCATAATTTTGTTAAGGAAAGCCGTACTAAAAATGGTCTGTAAGCATAACAGAGGCCCGTATGGTAGTTACGCCGTAGTATGACAAGTGATTTCACTGTACTGCCCGCCCGGCCTTGACAGCCACGCCGGATTTTAGTATGCTCGAGGAATGGAAAAGGATAAGATTTATATTGCCACGTTTTCCGAGGGAGCAGAGGAGGCGGCGGAGAGGTACGGCTTCGGACTGGAGCTTGACCATCTGTGCATTTCCGAAAATCTGAACGAGGAAAACCGGGAAAAGATAACTGAAGAGATGACAAAGGCTGCCGCCGGGCGCAGGATTATCGTTCACGGTCCGTTTACCGAGTTGATTCCATGCGCCATAGACGAGCGGGCGAGGGAACTTGCCATGAAGCGGCATATGGAGAGCGTAGAAATCTGCCGTAAGCTGGGCGTGAGGAAGCTGATTCTGCACAGCGGGTGGATTCCGTCCATGTACTTTCCGTCGTGGCAGGTGGAAAGATCCGTCGAGTACTGGAAAGAACTGGTGGTCAAAGCCGGCAAAGACTTCACCATCTGCGTGGAAAACGTCTTTGAGCCGGAGCCGGACACCCTGATTGAAATTATAGACAGGGTAGGCGACCCGAGGCTTAAGATATGCCTTGATGTGGGCCACGCCAATGCCGTAAAGACGACCGGAATTGTTGAAGAGTGGATAGAGAAGATGGGCGAACGGATAGGCCATTTCCACCTTCACAACAACGACAGCGGAAGCGACAGTCATGGCGAACTGACGGACGGCGCGCTGGATATGGAAAAAATCCTGCGGCTTGCGGAGAAGTGCTGCCCTGATGCGACGTATACCATAGAGAGCAGGACGTGCGAAAAAAGCGCGGCGTGGATGGCTGCCCGCGCGAAACAGAACATATAAAGGAGAGAACTTTTGAGCGTACTTACAGCGGAACACGTGACCCACGGATTCGGGGGCAGACAGATACTGGACGATGCAACGTTCAGAATGAACAAGGGCGAACACATAGGACTTGTGGGGGCCAACGGAGAGGGTAAGACCACATTCCTCAGGATAATTACGGGAGAAATTGCGCCAGACGAAGGAAAGGTGAGCTGGTGCAACCACATCACCAGCGGCTACCTTGACCAGAGGACGAAGCTGGAGCCGGGAAAGACCATAAGGGAAGTCCTGCGTGAGGCTTTCAGCCACTACTACGACCTTGAGGCGGAGATGCTTTCCGATTACGAGAAGATGGCCGAGGCCGGAGAGGAAGAGATGGCGCGGCTCATGGAGGACGTTGGAGAGATTCAGGACATTCTGGAGCATTCGGGCTTTTACACCATAGACGCGAAGATAGAGGAATACGCTAACGGTCTGGGGCTTACGGGCATAGGCCTTGACAAAGACGTAAGCGAACTTTCGGGAGGCCAGAGGACAAAGGTTCTCCTTACAAAATTGCTCCTGGAGGATCCGATGATTCTCATTCTCGACGAGCCGACAAACTTTCTGGACGAGGATCACATAAGGTGGCTGAAGAGGTTCCTGACTGACTACGAAAACGCTTTTATTCTGGTTTCCCACGACGTGCCGTTTTTAAACGACGTGGTGAACGTCATATACCACGTGGAGGACGCTCACCTGGAGCGGTACACGGGAAACTACGACGACTTCATGCGCATGTACGAAATAAAGCAGGAGCAGCTGGAGCAGGCGTATAAGAAGCAGCAGAAGGAAATAGCGGATCTGGAGGATTTCATCGCCAGAAACAAAGCCCGCATAGCAACTACCAACATGGCCAAATCCCGACAGAAGAAGCTGGACAAGATGGACAAAATTGAGCTGAGAAGCGAAAAGCCGGAGCCGAAGTTCAGGTTTGAGTACTCCCGCGCGCCCGGAAAGTACGTGGTGGAGGCTGAAAATCTGGTAATAGGCTACGATGAGCCTCTGACAAAGCCTGTGTCGTTTCACATAGAAAGAGGAAAGAAAATAGCCATAAAAGGCGTAAATGGTCTTGGAAAATCCACGCTGCTCAAAACCATGCTGGGAATAATCCCGCCGGTTTCAGGCGAGGTGAAACTTGATTACTACGCTGAACCTGCATATTTTGAGCAGGAAGCGGAGGAAAGCTCAAAGACGACCCTTCAGGACTTCTGGGACGACTTTCCGTACCTGGATAACGGCCAGGCCAGGAGGGCTCTCGCCCAGTGCGGACTTACCAATGAACACATGGAAAGCCAGGTCAGGGTCTTGAGCGGAGGGGAAAACGCAAAGCTGAGGATATGCAAGCTGATGCAGAAACCCTTTAACCTTCTGGTGCTGGACGAGCCGACAAACCACCTGGACGTAAAGGCGAAAGAGGCTCTCAAGAAAGCCGTAAGGGAATTTAAGGGAACCGTAATCCTCGTGAGCCATGAACCGGAATTTTACGAGGACGTGGTGACCGACGTCTGGAACATAGAAGACTGGACAGTGAGAATTGTGTAAAACTGCACATTAATTTGTGCACGAATCATAAAAAATCAAATAATTATTTGTTTAGACGCAATTAATGCTTGATTTTGTAATTCTGCTGTGTTATTGTAGTTGTATCATTCGGAAAGGAACACATTTTGATGAAGAATTTATTCTTTGCAGCAGAATATTACTTTTACTACTTTTTCTTTACCAACAGAAAAAGTCTTTTTGCTGCATAGAAAACTTTTAGCAATTTGTGAATAGACCACCGGAATACTGAAATTGCTTAGAAAGGCTCTGCGGCGAAAAGACGCAGGGCCTTTTAGATTATGTAGGAGGGAAAACATGATTACCGTATTGAAACAGGGAACGACAGTGGAGCAGAGAGACCAGCTTATTAAATGGTTTGAGGATCAGGGACTTAGAGTTCACGTGTCGGTAGGAGAATATCAGACGGTTTTGGGACTCATCGGAGATACTACCAAGGTCGATACCGATATGCTCGAGCTTCTTGATATTGTGGACTTTGTCAAGAGAATCACCGAGCCGTTTAAGAACGCAAACAGAAAGTTCCACCCTGAGGACACAGTAATCGACGTTGGCGGCGTGAAGATAGGCGGAGGCAATTTTGCGGTAATCGCAGGGCCGTGCTCCGTGGAGACGGAGGAGCAGATTACCGAGGTCGCAAGGCGCGTAAAGGCGGCAGGAGCCACCATGTTAAGAGGCGGCGCTTTCAAGCCGAGAACATCGCCATACGATTTCCAGGGACTTAAGGCCGACGGAATAGAGCTTCTGGTAAAGGCGAAGAAGGAGACGGGACTTCCTATCGTGACCGAGATAATGAACGCCAACCACCTTCCCCTCTTTGAGGACGTGGACGTGATCCAGGTAGGCGCGAGGAACATGCAGAACTTCGAGCTTTTAAAGGAGCTGGGAAAGACAAAGAAGACAATCCTCTTAAAGAGAGGCCTTGCCAACACCTTCAAGGAGCTTCTCATGAGCGCAATCAGAACTTTTGAGACGTACACCAGAAACACTCTGGATCTTTCCGCGGTATGCGCTCTTCACGAACTTACCCACCTTCCTGTAGTGGTAGACCCGAGTCACGCCACTGGAAGAGCCGACTACGTTAAGCCGATGGCCATGGCGGCGACGGCCTGCGGAGCCGACGGCATAATGATAGAGGTTCACAACAACCCGGCGAAGGCTCTCTGCGACGGAGCCCAGTCGGTAACTCCTGACCAGTTCGACGATATAATGGGCAGGATTAAGACCATAAGAGAGGTAATATAGATGAACATAGGGGTCGTGGGACTC